>JBQCEJ010000534.1:0-9102 GCA_051960355.1 Verrucomicrobiota bacterium
CCGGCGCCTTCATCGGCAAGTCGTCCCATGCCGGCCTGGTGCGGATCCAATCCGGTGAGCAATGCGGCCCGCGTCGGGGAGCATCGCGCGGTGTTGTAAAACTGAGTAAAGCGCAAACCGCCCGCCGCCAGCGCATCGAGGTTGGGCGTGGGAATTTCCGAGCCGTAACAGCCGAGATCGGAAAAACCCATGTCGTCGGCCAGGATCAGAACGATGTTGGGTTTGGCCGCGGACGAGGACGATTTCGCATCGGCGGCATCGGCGCTGCCGGAAGCAACCATCAGGATGGAGCAAAGGATAGAAAGGTGTTTCATCTTCATAGTTTGTTTGACCATAGCTTCAATGAATCAGTCGCTGAGTGAACCGCTTCTCCGTTTTCGCAAAAGCTGCATGAACATTTCCCGCCCCCTAATTTGCCGGCCTTTATTTCGCTGGAATTAGTTCCGCTGTGCGCAGTGTCACGGGTCCAAGCAAACCCGACTCCAGCAAGGGCATCTCTTTCGTCCAATGATGCCAGGTCGTGAAGGTGAAGCGCCCGCTCGGGCTGGCTTTGCCGTCGAGAAACCACTGCGGCCATGACTTGAGCTGCATCCCGTTCCATTCGCGATCGGCCGCCAACTGCTCGTCGCCAATCAGACGATTCGGCCAGAGATTCGTGACTTTGACGGCAAGCTGGTTCACGCCAGGCTTCGCAACGCCGGCAAGGTTCACTCGGAACGGCGGTTTCCACAGCACGCCCAGAGCTTTGCCATTCAATGAAACCTCGGCAAAGTTTTTCACCACTCCCAGATCCAGCCAGAGCTCGCGACCGGCAGTCAACCGATCCGCGGAAATCTCAATCTCCTTCTGGTAAGTCGCCGTGCCGGAAAAATAGCGCACGCCATCGTTCGCGTGATCCGTCCAAGAACTCAATTTCTCCAATTCAACCGAAGCCGGCGCGCCCCAGTTCGGTGGGAAACTCAACTTCCATGCGCCGGTAATTTCCTGCGGTGCGGGCAAACCAACCGCTTCCGCGTGCAACACTTTTGCCTTGGACGTCCGCAGTTCGACACGAACATTGCGCCACGCCTTGACGAGCGGTTGATCATCCGCGCCAACACTTACGTCCCATGTCGGCAGCTCGCGCATGGCTTTCGCACTGGCCAGAGACAGCGTTTTATTTTCCGGAACCGTGACCTGGCCGGGCTTGCCGTCGAGCACGTAGTCCACGCGCAATTCCTTCACGTGCAGGCTTGCCGGATCACGACCGAAATTCAGATTGTTAGCCACGACGGCGAGTTGGTCATGGTTCACCAGCTCAGAAAGCCTTGCGGTCACATCCATCTCACCGGCTCCATCCTGGGCGGCGTAGATCGCGCGTTTGATTTCCAAACCGGGTGCGGTGGTTTTTGCGGCTTCACCACCGCTGCTGCTGACCGCAACGATGTGATCGCCAGCACTCTTCGTTCGGAAGACCACGAAAACCGAACCCGCCGGTTCAAAGGTCAATCGGACCGTAGTGCGTCCGTCCTGCTCGTGCCAGACCGGCGCGCGCTCGATCGCACCGGTTTCAGGGTTCCACAATTCCGGCGTCTTGCCGCTCACGCGAAAGGTGGCTTCGGCTGTATCCGCTTGATGCCGCTGATTGGAGACGAAGTAAATGTCCGCATCCCCGTCCACGCGATGCCCAAACGCCAGCCTCGATCCTCCAGACGTGCCGGTGAATTCAAAATCCGGCGCCAACTGTTTCGCGGCAAAAATCTCCGGCAGCGACTTGCCCCAAACCACGCTGCCCTTCCCAAAAGAATTTTCCAAAACCGTTTTGCCATCGCATCGGCCCCACAAATTTGCGGCGAGTTTTCTGACCTCGGCATCGCAGTCCGGATACGCGGTGAGGCTTGGGGAATGTTGCGGCGGCTCGCCGAGAATGGTGGCGCCGGCGCGGACCAGTTCGGAAATTTTTTGCAGCAGGGGCGGCGTCAGATTCGCATCGTTCGGCGGCAAGACCAGCACGGCATAGTTCGCGCCGCTCGCCAGCGTGAGACGTCCGTTCTTCACGGTTGCGCCGTGCAGCAACACGTCGGCGTTGACGGCGTCATAATTGTAGCCGTCGGGCAGCGGCGGATTGCCGGCCCGCAGATCCACGGGCGCACTTTCGCCGATAAAATACGCCGCGTCATTCACCGAGCGGCCTTGCTGCAGCAAAAATTCGCAACGCGAGATGTAGTCGATCCACGGCTTGCCCTGCTTCCACCACGTCTCCGTGCGTTCGAAATGGAAACCCCATTGACCCATCGTCATGCCGGGCCAGGCATTGGTCCATGGCTGCATCGCATAACGGTGGAAAATGTAGCGGTTCAAGCCCTGGCAAAACATCAGGTCGCCCAGCGCCTTCAACGCATACGGGTCATTCTGCCAGCGGCCGGCAGCCGGCATTGCCGTAAACGACTCCGCGCCTACGATGGTCTTGCCGTAAATATGCGCGATGGATGATGCCAGCTTGATCGAGGGATGCCCCGAGCTGCCGGTCCAGAATTCGCCCATGACGACGTCCGCCGGCGCGCCGCTTTGCATGGCTTCAAAAGGTCCGGTGTAGGGTTCGGTCGCATTGAGCAAACCGTTCTTGCGACAGAGTTCAGCGAAGTAGCCGAAATAGTTTTCCGCAAACAAGTCCGCAATGGTGCGGCGCACGTCCCAAAGAAAGCGCTCGGACACAGCCGGATTCTCAACGACGCAACCGGTGAAGGTCGGCAAAAACGTGAGGAGATCGTAGCCGCGACGCTTTTTGAATTCCGCGCGAAACTCCTTGGTCCAGTTCTGACAGCCGACTTCGTAGCTGTCGATTAGCGACGTGCTGAGCGTCTTCCCCGCGAGCGGACCCACGTCGTCCAAAACCTTTTGCATGAACCCGTCCCAATGGGCTTGCAGCGCTTCTTTGCTCATCTTGTCGCACTCCAACCCCGTGCCTTCCTCCGGCGCGGGATGATTCTTCACGCCGATGGGCGTGTAACCGAAACGTTGGATGACCCATTGTCCGTCGGGGACTTGCCAGTGCAAGGTGCCGTCGGCCGACACTTTCGAAGTCAGCTCAATGATATCGCGGCGCGGAATCGCACCTGCGCTGGACGTGTCCGTTTGTTTTGATTCCGGCACCGAGTAGCCCGCGAAACCGGCTTTCGGCTCCAGATCTCCGATGCTCAGACGCGACGTAAGTTCGACTTCCGCCAAGGGAATTGTCGCCGTCGCGGCCCGGCCATCCAGACCAGTGAATTGCACCCGCCAGAAACGCGCTGCCACTTGCGCTCCGTCGATAGTAACAAGACGCGTCGCCGTGGCACGGCGGCCATACGCGAAGCTTTTCAACACGCGAAAGTTTTTGCCATCGTCGGAAACCAGAATGTCGCCATGACATTCCGGCATGGGCGAAGCCCCAACGATTCTCACGCCGCGGGCGGCAAAGGGCCTGGCAAATTCCAATTGGGCAAACTGCGGCTTGCCCGGCCGTGGTGCAGGCAAACGGACGAGTGTGTTTTGGTTTCCATCCAGAATCTTTCTTGCGTCCGAGGAACCCGAACTCAACGACGCAACCGGCGCGGCTTCAGTCATGGCCGCGCTTTCAGCAGCCGGAACGGGAAAAGCGAGCACGGCGATGTCGCGATAGAAATCGAGCTTCATCGGCGGTTGCGGCAGTGCGGCATGGAAATTCATGGGACCGGTTACGTGCAACTCGCTGACGGTCACGGTTTGCATGGCATGTTCGGGCGTGTTCCACGGGCCGCCGCTGCTGGACCAACCGGCGCAATTTTCCACCGTCATGTCGAGCCCCAGACGATGGGCCTCCTGAATGGCGAACTTGAAATCCTCCCGCCACGCCGGGCTCATGAACGGCACGTCGCCGCGCGGAATGCCGCAGTCCACGTTGACAATCGTCGCGCCGCCAAGGCCGATTTCTTTCATCGCTTCCAGATCGGCGGTGATCCCAGCCTTGCTGATGTTGCCGTTCATCCAATGCCACCAGGTCTGCGGCTTGGCAGAATCGGGCGGATTGAGAAAACCTTTTTCCAACGAATCCGACGGTGCGGCCGAAACCACGAGCGCAAGGCTCAACGAGGCTGAGGCGAAGACAAGGCGGGTGAAGTTCATAAGTTGATTTCAGCGAAACGGAGGGTTTTCACTTCATGGAATCTCTGGACTCGAACATGGGATCAACGGTCGGATCGATCGGTTGGCCTTCCCAAATCCACTGGCCATTTTTCTGTTCGAGAATGCGTTGGGCGCTGCCAACAGCCAGCGGGCGGCTTTTCTTCGGCAGCCATTGCGGCAGCTCTGCGACGACCTTCTGATTCTCCGGCGCGGCGACGACATTAGTCCACTCGTTGGGATCTTTCCGCTCGTCGTAAAGCTCCTGCGAACCGTCGGCGTAGCGGATGTAGCGCCAGTGTTCTGTGCGAACGGCGTGATTGCCCGGATTCGCCGTCGTGATCGCGGGCCAGGGACGTTCGGCCATGGCGTTCTTCAATTGCGGCAACAGGCTATGGCCTTCCAATCCGGTTTTGTTCGGCAGGCCGCAGAGGTCAACCAGCGTTGGATAAAGATCGAGCAATTCCGCGGGACGCGTGCAGCGAGCGCTTTTGGCAACACCTGGACCGGAGAACATCAATGGCACGTGCGTGGAACGTTCCCAAAGCGAATTTTTGCCGGTGATTTCTTTTTCGCCGAGATGCCAGCCGTTGTCACCCCACGCGACAATCACCGTGTTGGAAGCCTCGCCCGACGCTTCCAAAGCGTCCAGCACACGGCCCAGTTCATTGTCCATGAACGTGGTGCTGGCCAGGTAAGATCGCACCAGCGAACGCCATTGATGATTTTCCTGCAACCACGAGAGCCGCGGTTCCGGCAACTTCCAGTGCAAATACCACGAGAAGAACGGCAGATCGTCGCGGTCATGCGCCAGATAAGGTGGCAGCACGATCTGGTCTTCCGGCGGGAATTGATCGAACCAGCGCTTCGACGCAAAGCATGGGACGTGCGGCAGCCGGAAACCGACAGCGAGGAAAAACGGTTTGTCCTTCGGCCGTGAGTTCAACTGCGCAATCGCGTTCTCGGCGGTTTTCCAATCAGGTTGATCGCGATCGTCCTCGGGAAAAACGCCCCAATCCATCGCGCCCATTTTCGCCGGTGTGTTGACGAACTTCTTGCTCGGAATGGGCATGCCGGGCGCCGGTCCCCAGACGTCGAATTCCGATGCGTGAAGGCGCGGCGGGATCGCTCCGTCATGAAATACTTTACCAAAGCAGGCGGTGAAATAACCGTTCCGCTCGAAGTATTGCGGCAGCGAAACGCAGTTGGTGGTCGCGTCCACCGCGCGAATGCCCGGCGCCAGGCCGTAAATGCCGGTGCTGGATGGACGCAATCCGGTGAGCACGCTGGAGCGCGAGGGATTGCAGAGCGGCGCCTGCACGTGCGCGTTGGCGAAGAGCGTTCCGCGCGCCGCCAACCGGTCGATGTTCGGGGTCTGCGCCTGCGGATGGCCGCCCAGGCAACCGACCCAATCATTCATGTCGTCCATGACGATGAACAACACGTTGGGCTTTTTCTTGGGCGCGTCCGCAGCCTCAGCCGCCGCGCAGAATCCAAGGCACAAACAGCTCAGAGCAAAAAACAAATGTATTCGTTTCATGTCGGATTTTTCCAAAGCCAAGTTCAATTCGTATAAGGCACCGTGCCGCCGGGCGTCACCGGGTAACCCCATTTTTTGATGTAAGCGTCGCCCGGCAAAAACTGGTCGCCGCTGGCCTTGAGCTTGCGCGTCAACGTCGCTTCCATTTCCGATTGCAGCCGAGCGAACGCCGGCTTGTTTACCAAATTGTTGGTCTGGTACGGATCGGTTTGATTGTCGAAGAGAAGCCACGGACCTTTCAAGTCACGCACATACGTGAAGCGCTCCGTGCGCACACCGCGATATTCCCGGCCGCCCATTTGCCGCTCCCATTGGCCGAACGGCGTGGGACAGGAGATCAAAGCCGCGCCATCGGATGGATTTTTCCCGCCGTGCAAATAACCGCTGTAATCGATTCCTTCAACCGTCTTCGGAATCCCGACTTCGCATAAGCCCAGCAAGGTGGGCATAATATCTTCAGTATTGATGAGCGCGTCCAGCGAACGCCCGTTTGTGCCAAAACCTTTGGGCCAATGCAGCAGCAAGGGAACGCGAATGGATTCGTCATACGGCTGCTGCTTGTTGTAGGCTTCATGCGATCCCAGCAGATCGCCGTGATCGGCGGTGAAGACCACGATCGTATTGCTGTCCAAGCCCGAGGCGCGCAAGGTTTTCATCAAGTCGCCAATGCAATCGTCCAGCGCAGTGCAGCTCGCGTAATAGCCCGCCGCCGACTGACGGGCTTTTTTGCTGGTGACGTCCGGAACGTTGGGGCGCAGTTTGATGTCCGCCGGCTTGTATTTCGCGCGATATTCCGCTGGCGCTTCCTGATACGGGTCGTGCGGCGGTCCCCACGCCAGAAACAAACAGAACGGCTTTTCGTTTTTGGAGTGGTCCTTCAAGTACTGTTCAGCGTCCTTGGTCTGGGCAATGGAATCGAATCCGTCCCACTGCAGCTTTTCCGGGCCGTCGCCATAATAGAACGAATGATTGTAATTGTGCGTGCATTCCAAAACTTTCCAGTAATCAAAGCCCTGCCGGCGTTCTCGCGGAATGAAAGCCGAACGGCCATGTCCATCCACATGCCACTTGCCGATGTAGCCGGTGTCGTAGCCCGACTCTTTCAACACCTTTGCGATCGTGACCGCGTCGGGATCCAGCGAAACGTCGTTCATGAAGACGCCATGGGTTAGCGGACGTTGGCCGGTGAAGATCGAGGCGCGCGCCGGACAACAGACGGGCACGCCGGAAACGGTCTTGACGCAATCAATGCTCTCGCGCTGCAACGCGTCCAGATGCGGCGTTTGGACATTGGGATCACCGGCGAAACCAAACGCCTGCGCGCGCCATTGATCGGCGATCACGAACAAGATGTTGGGCTTGTCGGCGGCACGAACGTGCGCGTTGATCGAAAGCGCCACCGCGATGATTGCGAATTGGTTCGTGAAAAAAGTGCGAAGCAGCCGTTTGCTGGTTGGTTCAATTCGTTTCATAAGATTCAACTCACGTGGTTCCGCCGGATGCAAAGGGTTGAACAGCTGCTCTGTATCGAACCGATTCTCCCGAAGAACAGCAAGAGCCGTTTTGCCCAAGACGGTTTCAGCGGAGAAATTCTTCCACAAGGTGAGAATGACGACTCCCAACGCAGTTCTGTTACGAGAATTGCAACAGTTGCTCTGTCGCGCTCTCTAGCCTGCCTAAAATTTGTTTGAAACCTTGAAGCGCTCCCTTGAGTCTCTACGAGTTGAAACCTTCTATGAAACCAATTCTTCAAATCGTTGTCGCAGCCGGCCTGGTGCTGACGGCATTCACCTCGACTCAAGCCGCCGACAACCCGACCGCGGCGAAAAAGAAAGTCCTGTTCTTTACCAAATCCTCCGGTTTTGAACACGACGCGATCAAACTGAAAGCCAAGGATGGCGGTCCTGGAATCGCTTTCACCGTGCTTCGCGAACTGGGCGAAAAGAACAACATTGAATTCACCTTCTCGAAGGATGGCGGCCTGTTCACGCCGGAATACCTGGCCCGCTTTGACGCCTACTTTTTCTACACCACGGGCGATCTGACCGAGGCCGGAAAAGATAAAAATCCGCCGATGACTCCAGCCGGCAAAGCCGCGTTGTTCAAGGCCATCGCCGGCGGCAAAGGATTCATCGGCACGCACAGCGCCGCGGACACGTTCCACTCGCCGGGCAACAAGGATCACGGCCCGGAGCGTTTCCAACTCGATGGCGACAAGGCCGATGATTATGTTAAAATGCTCGGCGCGGAATTCATCATTCACGGCGCGCAACAACCGGCGCGGCAGATTGTGATCGATCCCAAGTTTCCCGGCATGAGTGCTGTCCCTGATGATTTCGGGCCAACTGAAGAATGGTATTCACTCAAGGATTTTTCACCCGACCTGCACGTGCTGTTATTGCAGGACACAAGCAAGATGAAAGGGACCATGTATCAGCGTGCCAATTATCCCTCGACCTGGGCCCGCTTGGATGGCCAGGGCCGTGTGTTTTACACCTCCATGGGCCATCGCGATGACGTCTGGACCAATCCGGTTTTCCAATCGGTGCTGGTCGGCGGTATGAACTGGGCGCTCAAACGCGTGGACGCGGATGTGACGCCGAACATCGCCAAGGCGGCACCGCAGGCGAACGAACTGCCGCCATACGTGGCTCCAGCCAGCGCGAAAGGCCCGGCGCCAAAGAAGGTGTCGAATCGCGCCGTGAAAACGAACTGAGTTCAAGCCCGATGACAAAATCATTCTTCGGCGCCTTTCTGATTGCCGTTGCACTCAACGCGGCGGCGGCACCGGCACAGCGGCCGAATGTCGTGTTCATTCTCGCCGATGATCTCGGCGTGAACGACATTTCGCTCTACGGCAGCCAATTTCACGAGACTCCGAACATCGATGCACTGGCCCGGCGCGGCCTGAAGTTCAATCAGGCCTATTCAGCGAGCCCGCTTTGTTCCCCCACCCGCTCCAGCATCATGACCGGGCTCTACCCGGCCCGCATCGGCATCACCGCACCCGAATGTCATCTGCCCAAAGCGGTTCTCGACAAACATCTGAACGCAGCGGCTGGGCCGAATCAGAAAGCGCTGACGGCGGAAAGCGTGACGCGGCTTTCCACCAATTACTACACATTGGCCGAAGCCTTTCGTGCGAATGGCTATCTCACCGCGCACTTTGGGAAATGGCATCTCGGTCCCGAACCTTTCAGCCCCTTGCAGCAGGGCTTCGATCTGGACATCCCGCACACGCCGGCGCCCAGCCCGTTGCCCAACGGTTTCTTTTATCCGTTCCATGTCTGGAAAAATCACGGCAAACCCGGTGACAACCTCGAAGACGACCTGTGCGACGAAGCCGTGAAGTTCATCGAACAACACACAAACCAGCCGTTCTTTTTGAACTACTGGGCGTTTGAAGTGCATTCACCCTGGCAGGCCAAAGACAAGCAGATCGA
>JBQCEJ010000535.1:0-2592 GCA_051960355.1 Verrucomicrobiota bacterium
CCGCAAGGGAGTTGACACTCCATCTAATATGAACACCGAAATAACCCTGTGAGTCATTGACCTTCACCTCTCGGTGTCTTTTTCCCGTGATGCAACGGGTTTACGCGTTGGCTCGATCACCACGCGCTCAGCGCCACTACCACTGCAACCTAACGCAATCGGATACGTTGACCAGTGGGTCGCGCCCGACCGCGTTACCACCTCGACAATCATTCCGCTTCCCGCAACACTGCGCCACAATGGCGAACAACCCGGAATCTCCGCTCGACCTGCTTTGGAAGGAATACAGTCTTGTGTTCCGGGAGTTTGATGACCTGACGCTCGCGCGCTGGCTGGCGCAAACGTTGGGTCAACTCGAAGGCAAGGTCTGGCGGCTTTCCCATCCCCTGCTCGGCGCCTACCGGCTTGCCTCGCAACTCGGACACGAACGCCAGATCTGGTTCAAACGTTTGGCCACTCCGCCCGCCGCTTATTCCGAATCTCCCTGCTGCCGTGCGCCCCTGTTACCCTTGCTTACCCGCGATGTCCGCGATGCCGGCCTGATCTGCCAGCATTGCAACGATACCTTGGTGGCTTTTGATGAAATCCCGGATGTGGTTCGCAGCGATCTGGAAACGTGGGCTTCGCAATACGCGCCCGTCCACGCCGTCGCCCATTGGGACGACCGTGAACGCAAAAGCGCCGGTGATTACGGCCACGCCTTCGACAACGCCGCCAATGAAGCCGAGGTGCTCTTGCAGCGCGTCGGCAGCCGGATCGCGCCCAAGTTACTGGAATTTTATCCGGCGATCATCTGGGAGGATCAGGATGAATGCCTGGAGATCCGGCCCGAAGATGTGCTGCTGTAAAAAGCGAAGCGTGATGATCTGCAAGCACTGCCATTCCGCATCGAAGGCCCATCCGGCGTTCCTCGTCGCGATCTTTTCCGTTTCCTTCCGCGTTCCGTTTCACGCTTCACGTTTCGCGTGTCACACGATTACCGGCCTATGATCAAGTGGTTCATCAAATGGATTCTGCGTCTGGTCGTGTTTGTCGCGGTTCTAGTGATCCTTTTCCTGGCGTTCAAAGACTCGATCTGGCGCACAATCGCGGAACATCGCATCCGTTCCCAGACCGGCATGGAAGCACGGATCGGCAAGCTCTCGACCGGGCTTTTCTCGCCCGTCATCACCATTGAAAATCTGAAGCTCTACAACACCGCTGAGTTCGGCGGCACGTTGTTTCTTGCAATCCCGGAGCTTCATCTGGAATTGAACAGCCTTTCACTCGCCCAACGCCAGCTGCGCATCACGCTCGCGCGGATCAATCTCGCCGAACTCGACATTGTCAAAAACGAAGCGGGCCAGACGAACATCACCAGCCTGCTCACTCAAATGCAGCCGAACGCGTCTGCGAAAAAAGGCCGCACCAGCACGCCACTCGGCGACCTGGAATTCGACGGCATCGATGTGCTGAATCTCTCGTTTGGCAAAGTAAAATTTCTGGATCTGAAAGACCGCGCGAATAATCGCGAAATCCGGGTCGGCATGCAGAACCAGATTTTCAAAAACGTGAAGTCCGAAGGCGACGCCTATGCGATTCTGTTCATGCTGTGGCTGCGCAGCGGCGGAAAGCTCTCCATCTCCCCGGACGCGCTGGCACAGGATTATCTCGCCAAACAACGGGAAAAGATCGAGAGCACGGTTCGGAAGACTCTGGATCAGCCAACCGCTCCGAACAAGTAGCTCTCGGGAAAACCAGGCCGATGATCGAAGGTGATGAACGTTCACCCGTCCACCACCTTACTGCGCAACTGCCGATTTAGATTCTCACCTTGAATTCCTCGCCGGCCTTGAGCGATTGCGCGAAGGCGGCAAGCAGTTCCGGAATCTTCTCCAAATCTTTCAGGCTGATCAATTCCACCGGCGAATGCATGTAGCGATTCGGAAGGCTGATCAACGCGCTGGCAATGCCGCCGCGCGTCCAGAAAATCACGTCAGTGTCGGTTCCGCTCGTGGCTGACATGGCTTCATGCTGCAAAGAAATTTTCTTCGTCTTCGCCACGGACTCCAACCGCGCCACCACTTCCGGATGATTGCAGCCGCCATGTGTGAGCGTCGGACCATTTCCCACCCGCGTGTCGCCATGCTGCTGCTTGCTGACGGTCGGATAATCCGTCGCGTGCGTCACGTCCACCACGAGTGCCACATCGGGTTTGAGCGAATAGGCAATCTGCCGCGCGCCCAGCAAGCCGACTTCTTCCTGCACATTGGAAACGGCGCAGATTTCGGCGTTGAGTTTGACTTTGGATTCCTTCAACAGGCGAAGCGCTTCAGCGACCGCAAAGGTGCCGATGCGATTATCGAACGCCCGCGCCACGGCCAGATCGTTGCGTAACAAATCAAATTCATCCACGAGCGTGATCGGATCGCCGATGCGAATGAGCTTTTCGGCGTCTTTGCGGCTGCTCACGCCAATGTCGATGAACAGGTCGTGAATCTTCGGCACCTTATGCTTGTCATCATCGCCGCGCGCGAGGTGGGGCGCCACATTGCCGACCACGCCTTTTACCGCGCCTTCGCGCGTGTGAATCGTAACTCGTTGCGCCTTGGT
>JBQCEJ010000536.1:0-10469 GCA_051960355.1 Verrucomicrobiota bacterium
CGCTCGTGTTGCACCATGAAAAATTCCAGGCTGCGCTTGAGTGTCTGCTCAAGCTGCACGGGATCCCACGGCTTGGTGACGTACTTGTAGATGGCACCGGAATTGACCGCCGCGATGGCGGCATCCATGTCGGCATAAGCAGTGGCCAGAATGCGGATGATACGGGGATGCTGCTGTCGGGTTTTCTCCAGAAGCCAGACTCCTTTTTCGCCCGGCATACGCTGGTCGGTCATGAGCACGCCGATATCTTCGCCATGCTGCTCAATCAATTTCAAGCCGTCCTGAGCATTGGTAGCCGTGAAAATCCGGAACTGATCCTCGAAAGCGCGGGCGAAGTATTTGAGAGATTTCTCTTCGTCATCCACATAAAGGATCGCAGATTTCTTGTAGTCGTAGAAACTTTCCATATCAACTTAATCAACTGTGTTTCTAATCTCAGCCTTTGGCTGGAAACTCCAGCGCAAACTCGCAGAATTTGCCCACCTCGGTCTTCACCGTGATCCTCCCTTCGCACTCCTGCACGATGCGGTAACAGATGCTCAAACCCAAACCCATTCCTTCACCCACATCCTTCGTGGTAAAGAACGGGTCAAAAATCTTATCGAGATGCTCAGAATCAATGCCCGGACCATTGTCGCGGATCGACAAAATGCTAAGTCCGTTCTCCACGCGTCCGCTGATCGTGATCTTCGGACGTTCGTTCACATAGGTTTTGCCCTTCATCGCATCGGCGGCATTTTGGAGCAGGTTGGTGATCACGTGGATCAGCTTGTTCTTGTTCGCAAAGATGGTCTGGGTTTCTGGAACAGTGTTTTCGATTTCGATCCGATCATGCCATTCCCCACTGACAAAGCGCAGCGAAGAGGCAACGACCTGAGAAACCTGCACCTGATCCAACTGCTCCGTGTTGGGATGCGAAAACATGCGCAGGTCTGAGACAATCGTCTTCACCCGCTTGATGCCATCTTCGACGTCCTTGAGCACTTCAGCGAATTCTTCCCGCTGTTCAGGAGCAAGATGTTTGCCCTTGTTGCGGAGCGTGTACAACCCCGTCGTAGCGAAGTTCAGGGGATTATTGATTTCGTGAATGATGCCTGCGCTCATACGACCCAAGGACGCCAGCTTCTCCGTTTGAACCAATTGCATTTCCGTTTCCTTGAGCTGCTCGATCGTGGATTCAAGCGCCTGGTTCTGCTTGGAGAGCTTCCCTTGATACTGATGCGACTCGACAAGATTTCGGATCCGGACATGAAGTTCGGTGGTTGAAAACGGCTTCGTCAGGAAATCACTCGCGCCCGCTTCCAATGAGGCCATCTTGGTTTCTTCGTCGGCACGCGCGGTTAAGAGAATGATAGGAATGCTCTGGGTGGAAGTTCGTTCGCGAATCTCGCGACACGCCTGAAGGCCGTCTTTCTCCGGCATCATCATGTCCAAAAGGATGATATCAGGCAAAAACTGGCTGGCCTTTTCAATCGCCTGCTGACCATCGACGGCTTCCAAAACTTCGAAATTTTCCACGAGCTGTGATTTCAAGAACCGCAACATGTCCGGTTCATCATCGGCGACCAGCGCCTTGGGTCGGTTTCCGTTACGGGACACTTCGACGGGTTTGAGCGTGCCCTGAAGCGGGGTTAGCGCAGGGAACAACTCGGCGCGGCGGTACAGGTTCGACAGCCACTCTTCGGATGAAACCGTTGCGGTATCGAACTCTTCGCCTTCATCAGCGATTTGCGGTTGCATGGCAGGCTCGGATTTTTCATGCGGCAGCCGAACCGTAAAGGTGGTACCTTTGCCCTCAACGCTTTCGACGATGACCTTGCCGCCTTGGACTTCCGCGAGTTCTTTCACCAGCGCGAGACCGATGCCGACACCTTGATATTTCCGCTTGGAAGAACCGTCCGCCTGCCAGAATCGGTCGAACACGAACGGCAAATTCTTTGCGGAAATGCCCATGCCCGTATCCGAAACGATCAGCACAAACTCTTCAGCCTGCTTTTCCGCTCGCAACTCAACGCGCCCGCCTGAAGGCGTAAACTTCAGCGCATTGAACACCAGATTGAGGACGATCTTTTCCAGTTTATCCCGATCCGCCAGCACACATTTCAGGTCGGGATCAACGTAGGTTTCCAATTTGAGACGTTTGTCGTCCGCCACCTGCCGCGCTGCGCTGGCCAAACCTTTGATGAATTCGCCGACCTCAACCGGTTCGCGTTTGACTTCCATGCGCCCGGATTCCATCCGCACCAGATCAAGCAAATCATTGATCAGCTTCAACAGCCGCATGCCGTTGGAATGCATGGTCTGGAGAACGCCATTAGTTTCCATATCGAGCGATCTGTTGAATTTTTTGAGCAAGGTTTCCAACGGCGCGATCAACAAGGTAAGCGGCGTCCGCAACTCGTGGCTGATGTTCGCGAAGAAGCGGCTTTTCACCTGATCGAGCTCCACCAGCTTGCGGTTATTTTCTTCAATGATTTTTCGGTTCCGCTCCAACTGGAAACGCAAGGAAAATTCGCGCAGACGCAGACGGCTGTAGAAATAGCTGCCGGTAACTACAATCACGGTAGTGCAACCCAGAAAGAAAAAGTTGTTGGCAACGTGCGGGTTCTGCGCCCAGCCAGAGCGAATAACGATACCAGCATAAACCGTGATAACCAGAAGAGCTGTTACAAAAATCTCCCCATAGGTCCAAGGCAGCACCACTCCAACGGCAAGCAGCACCAAATTGAACCCGGCGTAGTAAGGTGAAAGCGGATCTTTGGCGGCGTAAATCATGCAGGCTATGAATACCATCGGTATCCAATACCAGGCCACTCGCAACACTTGGTAATGCCGCTCGCCCCACCTGGTGAAGGCCAGTGCAAATACCCCCAGAGTTAAAAACGCCGAAGCCATCCGGAGTTGAAAAAAATCCCAGAGATGGTCCTTATAAACGAAGAAATCCATCGAGAAACTGCCTAGAGGCATAAGCACCATGGCCAACAAGCAGCCCACCTTTGAGTTGGTGATGCTGTTCCGGCAGTCGTAATCCGCGAATGCTTTTTGGATCTCGGGATCGTTCATCTACGAAGATTTTTTTCTGACCTCAATGAAGATGTTGCATCCGGTTAGGTCGGAAAACACCTGCCATTCGTCAGGCGACGAATCATCCGGGGCAAGTGAAGAAAACTGCTCATTGTTTCGATAGATCAAGTGCCACTCAAAAATCAGGCCCATTATATTTTGAATTGGATTCACGGAATCAACATTGGTCGCAATCAACAAACCGCCCGGAGCGAGCATTCGATACATCAGGTTCATCAACTGCTTGCAGACACGATCCTGCAGGTAGTCAAACAGTCCAGCGCAGTAGATCAGGTCGTATTCTTCGTTTACGTTCCGGCTGGAAGCCTTAAGCAAATTCGCGACCGACTTTTTCACCATTTGGATGGATGTGTTGCGTTGATATCGATTTTTCGTGGCGTTCAATGCTGCTTTTGTGTGGTTTAATGTTTCCTCGCTAAAATCCAAAAGCGTGAACTCAGCCTTGTTCGCAAACTCGTGATGTTCCATGAAATCACTAATTTCTCTTGCCGGACCACAACCCAGATTGAAAACCCGCAACTTCCGGCCAGACGCGTTCAGTCTCAACGATTCTTCTGCAATTCGCTGGGTTAAAAACTTCACGCGATTTCGATGTGCTTCCGCAGGCATTTGTGAAAGGAACCATCGGTTCAGCACTTTTGCGAAAACGGACGCTCCCTCATGAGGATCGCGCAAGATCATGTTCACCATCTCATAATCGCCGGCGTAGCCTAACGGCTTCCGAAAAATGCGATGCATGAAGGGTGAGCACAATAGTAACGAGTGAAGCTGGCGCTTCACGTAGAGCGCATGAACAGGATGCTGTTGCTGGTCGATGTCACGGGTAACCGTTTCGAATTTTTCGAAAAAATAATTCAGAGAAGTTGAAACCGGCCCAACCAGATTCCCCACCATTTCCCTCTCCGAATGGCTCCGATCGCCAGCAGGCATCGCACGGATACCCAATTCAAATTGCTCCAGCCACAATCGCAAATCGGTAAGAAAAACATGAATATCTCCAACGACAATCTTGTACTCAGGAAGGACTTTGTATATTTTCTGCCACTCGTTGAAAAATTGTCCGAATGCCGCTTGGCCAGCACCATTATGCATCATGGCGGTATCCAATTTCACATCTCGCCACGAATCTTCAGCTAAACTCACTTCGCAAATCAGCACTTGCCCGGTATCGAGGATATTGCAGACGATCGCGTTGCCTGAATAGATGGTGTTGCTGTCCACGAGAATTTTGAAATCGGTCAGGACTTCCGACATTTGAAGGACCGTCGGGCCATAAACTTCAAACATCACGCAAAATCGGCTCAGCTTGATCAGTGTCCCGCGAACCTCCACTCCAGTGTTCGTTTGACACAAAATGAGGCTTTCCTTCAACTCGCCGCTTCCACTTGTTTGATTATGCATTGAATTTCAATCATCTAACATTTCTATCGATCGCATCTTGCGGATCTGGTCAAACCAGATGTCCATAAAACAACCTGATGCCCCACCAACTTCCACCGCAAAATCTGTGCCCAGACGGCACTCGTTTTTTATTTGTCCTCATAATCAGAAATACCTGTTTAAAATCCAAGCAAACATCCTGCTCGACACGGCAATTTGAGTGCGTCTAGATTTGCCCTCGGTCTGGAAAAGCACTGGTTTATAATTTTATGATCAAATTCGTCTATTGCGTCCGTCGTCACCCCAACCTTACCCCGGAAGCGTTCCGGAAGTACGGGTTGGAGAATCACGGGCCGCTTGTTCGGAGTTTCGCGAAGGCATTGAAGGCGACCAAATATGTGCAAAGCCATACTCTGGACACCGAACTCAACCACTTCGCCCAACAGCCACGAGGAACGAAACCCGCATACGATGGTATCACGGAAGTCTGGTGGAACAGCGCCGAAGACTTGGCCAGCGCACTGTCGACGCCGGAAGGGCAGCAGGCCAACTTGACCCTCACAAAAGACGAAAGCACATTTTGTGATCTGCCCAACTGCTCCGTCTTCTTTACGGAAGAACACACCATTTTCGACCTTTGAACGGTACATCTCTCTGAGAAGGATGTGCTGAGAACTTCTTCCCGTTCAGACCGCAGCTGTGGACTCGAGGCATCTCAAGACTTCTGGTGCGCCGCCTGCTTAAGTCCATACATGCGGCTGGATAGAGCCATCTTGCCGCTGATTTCAGGACACTTAATCCGATAAAAAGACACAATATTCTATGGCAACAAAACGAAAACAGAGCTGGCGGCTCGTTCTCACGCGAAAAGAGCACTTGGTCTGGATGTTTGCTCTGATGACTCTTCCAACGACCGTTTTTGGTCTCGGTTTTCGCATTCCAAATCAGGATGCCGAAGCGATCGCCAGAGGAAATGCCTTTGTGGCCACAGCAGACAATCCTTCCGCGATTTACTACAATCCGGCCGGAATCTCACAGTTGTCCGGGCAGAATATTCAAGTGGGCGACCTAAACTATTTGGGCATCAATACCCACTACGAAGCCTCCAGCGGCGGGGAGACCGACACTCACTTTGAAGTCCTGCCTGTGCCGCAGATTCACTACACGCTTTCTCTGAAAGAGACGCCCCTGTCATTTGGGCTTGGAATCTATGCCCCGTTTGGTTTGGGAGTCGAATGGCCACAGGATTCTGGATTCCGCTCGTTGGCGATCGAATCGAGGCTCCAATATATGACGATCAATCCCGTGATCGCGTGGAAAGTTAATCCGACCCTCTCCATTGCAGTCGGACCGACGATCAACTATTCAGAAATCATGTTCCGCCGAGGTCTCACCAGTCCGACGGATAAATTTAAATTCGAAGGAGACGATTTTGCTTTCGGGTTTAATGCCGGCATCCTTTGGCAGCCGCATGAACAATGGTCGTTTGGCGCGACGTATCGCAGCGCGACGACGATGAATTACGAAGGTAAAACCAAATACGATCCCGGAGTTTCGATTCCGTCGGCCGAAACCACGGCCAAGGTTGCCTTTCCGCAGATCGCCACCGCCGGAATCTCCTATCGGCCCACGCCCAAGTGGAACATCGAAGTGGACGTCGATTGGTCTGATTGGGACACCTTGAATACCGTTGTTCTCAAAGGAACCGACGCGATCTTCGGCAGCAACCTGCCGCTCAAGCTTAACTGGCATCAGAGTTGGTTCTACGAACTCGGAGTGACGCGCTACTTCGATGACGGCTGGTTTGTGAGTGCTGGTTATTTCTTCAGCGGCGACACCACCTCCGAGAGGAATTTCACGCCCGCCGTTCCCGATACTGATCTCCATGTCGGGAGTCTGGGCGTCGGCCACAAGGGTGAAAATTGGCGGTGGACCCTGGCTGGACAGATCATCGCAGGGCCGCCCCGCACCATCGCAAACAGCGAACCCAATCCGTTCACCGGTGAAACAGCCGACGGCAGTTACCAGTTGTTCGTGCCGACCGTATCTTTTTCCGTAGGCTATCAGTTCTAAGAGACAGTCTCTTCTTAAAACTCGTAGCTCGCCTGTCGAATGGGACTTTCTGTCGCCCAATTCCAGATTTCCCGTTGACGCTTTCGCTGGCTTACTCGCAAACTTGCTCAACGAGCGGCGGCACCTCTGCTGCCGCTTGCGCATGGATTGAACAATTACTGAACTCATGAAACTGGACGCTCTGTATTCGGAACTCACTTTAAAAACCAACGCGAAGCTCGTGCTCGTCGTGCTCGACGGCCTGGGTGACATCGCTACGCGGGAACAAAATTTTCTGACACCGCTGGAAGCCGCCGCAACTCCCAACCTGGATCAACTCGCCAAGGATTCCGCGCAAGGTCGCATGATCCCCGTCGCACCGGGCATCACGCCCGGCAGCGGCCCAGGCCATCTCGGCTTGTTCGGCTACGATCCGCTGGAATTCCAGGTCGGCCGCGGCGTGATCGAAGCGCTTGGCCTCGGAGTTGAACTCAAGCCCGGCGATGTCTGCGCTCGCGCCAACTTCGCCACGCTTGATGCCAAAGGCATTGTGACCGATCGCCGCGCGGGTCGCATTCCCACTGAGACGTGTGAAAAACTGTGCGCGATGCTTTCAGCCAAGATCAAGAAGATCGGTGACACTCAGGTCATTATCAAAGCCGGCAAGGAACACCGCTTCGTGGTCATCTTCCGAGGCAAAGGTCTGGAAGGTCCGCTGACCGATGCGGATCCGAATCGCGAAGGCTTTGCGATCCCCGCCGTCAAACCACGCGATGCGAAGAATCTCAAGCAAAAGAAAATGGCGAAGCTCATCGCTGATTTTTACAAGGCCGCTTTGCCGATCATTGCCAAGGAAAAACCGGCGAACGGATTCCTGATGCGCGGCATCGCCCATCAGCCGAACATTCCCCTCTTCGAAGATCGTTATCTTCTCAAGCCTGCCGCGCTGGCAGTTTACCCAATGTACAAAGGCCTGTCGCAACTCGTCGGCATGACGAAGATTGAAGGGCCGCAGACAATCAAGGAACAGTTCGAGCGTTACGTTGCCGAATTCGACAACTACGATTTCTTTTTCATCCATTACAAGTACACCGACAAATTTGGTGAAGATGGAAATTTTGCGGCGAAGAAAAAAGCGATTGAAGAGTTCGATGCCGCGCTGCCGATACTTTTGGGCAAGAAGCCCACGGTGCTTGCCATCACCGGTGATCACTCGACTCCCTGCGCGATCAAGGGCCATTCATGGCATCCGCAACCCGTGCTGTTGCACTCGGCCGTCAGCGGTTCCGACAAGCTGGAGCGCTTCACCGAGACGGGCGCGAACATCGGCTCGCTCGGAGTTTTCGAAGCGAAGTATTTGATCCGCCACATGCAAGCGAACGCAAAAATGTTCGACAAGTTCGGCGCGTGAGAAAATTGCAGCGCAAAAAATAAATGACGCCCGCTGGAGAAAAGGATTGCCAGCGGGCGGTTTTTTTTCCTACAAACAGCGAGAATCAATTGGCGAACGAATTTCAATTTCAAAAATCATTCCGCTAAACCCAAAAACAACTGATCGGGGGTGAGACACATGGCAGCAGCCAAGAAGAAAGCAGCAAAGAAAAAAGTGGTGGTTAAAAAAAAGAAGTAACCTTCGTTCAATACCGGGATGGAAAACCTGGGCACCTCTGACGGGTTTTTCATCCTGGTTGTTCTCCAACTCTCATGGCCAAACTGGTCTTCGATATAGAAACTTCCGCCCTCCCCCTTGAGCACTTCGATGAAGCGCAACAGGAATACCTGTTCCGCGACGCTCAAAAAATTCCCGACGAAACCGCCCGCGGCCTCCGCCGTGCCGAACTGCTGCAGCAGTTCAACCTCTGGCCCTTTACCGCCCAGGTCGTCTGCATCGCGATGCTCAATGCCGATACGCAACGCGGTCAGGTGCTTTTCACCGCGGAAGACTATGAGGAAGAAGCCGTCGAGAGTGAACCGGTGGAATTCGTCCCGTGCGTCGATGAGACGGAGCTGCTCACCGCATTCTGGGACGTCGCCAAGCATTACGATTCCATCGCGACATTCAACGGTCGCGGTTTCGACGTGCCGTTTATTTATCTTCGATCCGCCCTGCTCAATGTGCCGATCTCCCGCAAAGACTGGCTGGGTTACCGCTATCAGATCGAACCGCACTGCGATCTTGCCGAGCAACTGACCTTCTACGGCGTCAGCGGTCGTGAAGGTGCCGCGCGCCGGTTCAACCTCGATTTCTACTGCAAAGCGTTCGGTATCGAATCCCCGAAAAGTCACGGCGTCACGGGCATGGACGTGAATACGTTGCTGGCAGAAGGCCGCTATCGCGATATCGCCGAATACTGTTTGCGCGATGTCAAAGCCACCGTTCAGCTCTACCAAATCTGGCGCGACCGGCTGGCGGGCATCAAATGAAGTCAGCCGCTCCACGCACCCAACTCGCCGAGAACGCGCTGATCTGTTTTGCCGTTAAAGAGGAAGTCGCCCCCTTCAAGGAGATGCTGCCCGAATTTCCCGGAGTGCAAGTGCTCGTATCCGGCATGGGCCAGGCCAACGCTGAATTTCAAATCGAGCGTGCTTTGCAGCAAACCATACCAAGTCTGGTTTTGACCTGCGGCTTTGCAGGTGGGCTCAATCCTAGATTTCAAATCGGTGACGTGCTGTTTGATGAAGATACGGATCTGGATTTGAGCGACACACTCGGTCGGCTGGGCGCTTTTCCGGCGAAGTTTCATTGTTCAAAACGCGTCGCTGTGACCGTTGCCGAAAAAGCTGAGATGCGCCGCAGCACCAAAGCGGACGCGGTGGAAATGGAATCGTCAATCATTCGCGCCGCGTGCCAGAACAAAGGAATTCTCAGCGCCACCTTGCGAGTGATTTCGGACATGGCAACTGAAGATCTCCCGCTTGATTTCAATGCCCTGATGACCGCCGATCAAAAGATCTCAATTCCCAGGCTCATGGGAACGATCGCCAAATCGCCCGGCACCATCCCGCGGTTGCTGCACCTTCAGCGGAACACAAAGCTCGCGGCGGAGCGCCTGGCCGCGATTTTGCAGGGTTTACTTCGAAGCTTCCGAAGCGGGGGCGCCTGAAGAATTCGCCACTGCGGTGGCCTTGGCGCGTTCATTCGCCTTTTCGCTATAGCTGATAAACCCGGCTCCAATCACGATCAGCACCACGCCGAGCCAGCGAACGGGTGAAATGTGTTCGCCAAGAAATTTCCAAGCTGCAAAGGTGGCAAAGACAAAACTCAATCCGGTCAGAGGCCACAGAAAGCTGATGTCGCTTTTGGACATGAGAATGAGCAGACAGCCAAAGAACAGCGCCTCAAAGAAAACCCCGAGCAGAATCTGAGGGCTCGTCGCACCGGCTTTGGCGATTCGAAAACCTTCCCGAACGGAGACCTTCTCGACCGTGCCGATCTGCGACATGCCTTTTTTCAACAGCACCACACCGGTGGATTCGAAAGCGAGTCCAATCAACAGAATCAAAAGCAGTTTCAGCATATCAGAGGTCCTGGTCACGGATGAGTTGAATTCCAAGCTTCGTCACCTGCTCTCTCACCCGCGGGCTGAGCAGAGCGTCCAACTCGTGTTTAAACTTGTCGAGCGAGGGATGCGAGTAAAGCTCTGAATCCCCCGGCGGCAAAACGGGCAGCAGCTTCGTGATGTAATCTTCGTTCACATGCGAATCCTGCATCAGCCCAAAAACATTCTCGGTGAAACGAATGCCGCGACGACGAAACTCTCCGCGGGATCGCGCCGCGAGAATCGCGTAGATGAGCGCGTGCGATGTGCGGTAGAACCAACGTCCACTGTCCAATCGCGTGTTGAGCCAAAAGCGATCCCGGGTCAGGCGCGCGCGTCGAATGCCGAGTTGATCGGCGTCCTCAATGAGAATCCTTAACACGACCGGGTGCATGTGCATGTGCAGATGTCCAT
>JBQCEJ010000537.1:0-3413 GCA_051960355.1 Verrucomicrobiota bacterium
TGCACACGCGGGTTTGATCAATGCGCGCTTGGGCCAGGGCCTGAATTGTTTCGCTGGCGTCGAGGATGGTGAGGTGGGGTTTGGGAAATCGACGGCGGAATTCCACCACAAAACGACCGTGGCCCTCGCCAACAATCAGCACCTTGTTCGCAGCGGTCACCCGATCGAGAAAAGCCGTGCGACACCGTTGGAGTTTTTCGCCGGCGAGAAGAAATTCCATCCAGCGATAGTGCGTCGCGAGTATATCGAAGCTCATGACGGGACCGATTGAGGCAGCCATTGATGCCGTTGCCACCAGAGTCCGGCCAGCAATCCGCCGACGGCATACGCAACCGCATCCCACGGATCGCCCGTGGTGTGCCGCATTATGTGCGGCCCGATCCATTCAAAGAGGATGGACCAGGCGACAAGTTGAAACACGATCTCGCCGACCTGCGGCGGTCCGTCGTGGGAACGCAATTTCAACCAGCGTTGCGCCAGCAGAACTGGCGGTAGCGCGCATGGGATGAGCAGCAGGTCGTTGAAATGCGAATGCAGAAAAGCGCTGTGCAGATGCGGCTTCAGCCACCAGCGGTTCAGCGCGTAGGCCGCACAACTGATCAGAAAAAGCGGATCACGCAAATAGCGAAACACCGGCATTTCAAAGCAGCGCGAGAATGGCGAACCCAAACCCGACAGCGACGGCGAGCTTGAGCAGGAATACTTTGAGCAGAATCATGATTTTTTACTTTCTTCTTTTAATTTTAAAACGTCAGCCTTTTTCGCGCACGTGTTCTTCGTCGTGCAATCGCATTCGCGCGGACAAAATCGCCGCACGCCCGAGATAACCGACAATCTGACTCGGCTTCTGCCGGCTCACCACGGGAAGACGTCCGATATCGTGACGCAGCATTTTGGTCAGAGCCGAATGTAGTGATTCGTCGGCAAACGTCACGATCAGGTTCTCCGAACCCGCTTCCGCCACAGTCATTTCATCTGCGGAATCGGAACGCAAGGCGCGGACGATGTCGCCACGGGTAATAATTCCCACGAGTTGATTGTTCTCACCCAAAATCAGGGTTCCTTGTCGCTGGCAGAGAGCCGTGTCTCCCTTGGCAATCAGATCGGAAAGCTCCGTCAGTTTCATCGCCGCCGGAATGCTCTTCACATTTTTGTCCATCACTTCTCCCACGCGGGCAAATTCAAAGGGATCGATGCTGTACTCGCAAGTGATGTGTTGACCGCGGCGAGCGAGTTTCTCGGTAAGAATGGACCGGCGCATCAGCAGCACCGTCACTCCCAGCGCGGCAACGGAACCAATCAACAACCCGGGGAAGAGATTGAAATCGCGGGTCAACTCCACGGCAAAGACCATGGCCGTCAACGGCGCGCGCATCGTGCCGCCCATGATCGCAGCCATCCCGATCAGCGCCCACATGCTGGGGTCGCCAACCGGAATCCAGGAACCCGCAAATGCTCCCAACGCGCCGCCAATGATCAGCAAGGGCGCCAGCACGCCGCCGGAAGTTCCCGAACCGAGAGCGACCGACCAGACCAGCGCCTTGGCCACCAACAATCCGATCACCACCGCTCCAATGATTTCGCCCCGAAGCAAACTGTGAATGGTATCATAACCAACGCCGAGCACGCGCGGTTCGATCACACCACCCAACCCCACAAAAACGGCGCCGATCGCCGGCCACCACATCCAGTGCACCGGTAATTTCGCGAACAAGTCTTCGAGCGAATAAACCAGCAGGGTCAGCAAGCTCGAACCAAAGCCGGCCACAACTCCGAGCGCCGCGGCAATCGCCAGCTCCGTTCCAGAAAGCGGCGCATGCGCAATCACCGGGAAAATGGGTCCGGGACCGAGCAGCGGCACGCGTAAAACCGACGCGACGATGGAAGCCACCACCACGGGAATGAAGCTGCGCGGCTTCCATTCGAACAACAACAATTCAACAGCCAGCAGCGTGGCTGCAACCGGAGCGGCAAACACCGCGGCCATGCCTGCCGCCGCGCCCGCCACCAGCAACGTCTTGCGCTCGGCGGCGCTGAGATGAAAGCGTTGCGCCAGAATCGAGCCGAAGGCGCCGCCAGTCATGATGATCGGCCCTTCAGCCCCGAACGGCCCGCCCGTGCCGATCGAGATCGCCGCGGACAGCGGCTTGAGAATCGCCACCTTGAGTTGAATTTTGCTTCGCCCCAGCAGAATCGCTTCGAGCGCCTCGGGAATGCCATGCCCGCGAATCTTCTCAGAACCGAAACGCGCCATGAGCCCTATGATCAAGGCTCCCACGACCGGCACCGCGATCACCCACAAACCCAGGTGATGCCCTTGCGGCAACGCTGGCGCGGAGGAAAACCGGTGATAGAACGCGAGGTTGGTGATGGTGGCGATCAGCCAGACCAGCGCGTAGGCCACCAACGAACTGATCACGCCAATGCCCGCCGCCATTGCCGAGAGCAGGAGCACCCGCCGGTTCGTGCTGAAATCGCGCAATTGATGTCCCGCCTCCCCGATTGAGGGTTCCACTTCTGAAAAGGGCGGCGCGGCCGCCGCAGAATTTGTTCGCATAAACGAACGCACACGATAGTATCGTAGTGCGATATAAGTCAAAAACAAACTTCGCCTCGCAAGGGTGAGTTGCTAGATTGCAAACGCGATGGCTACGAAAGAATCCATTACCAAGGCCCAGTATGAATTGCTCGCGGAGTTCCGGTTCGCCCTGCGGCAGTTCACCCGTTTCAGTGAAGAGGCCGCCCACGACGCCGGCGTGACCCCGCAGCAGCATCAGGCTCTACTGGCGGTGAAGGGGTTTCCCGGCCGTGACCACGTCAGCGTGGGCGAACTCGCGCAACGTTTGCAGCTTCGCCACCACAGCGTCGTCGGCCTCGTCGATCGCCTGGTGACGGAACGCCTGGTGGCGCGCAAAGCGTCCTCCGAAGATCGTCGCCGAGTGGAAATTCGCCTGACGAACAAGGGCGAGCGCGTCCTGGAAAAACTGTCCGCCGCGCACCGCGAGCAACTCCGCCGCATCGTGCCCGAACTGGGCCGTCTGATGCAAAGCCTTGGCGGCGAAGAGAAGTGACGCCCGCGACGAACTCGGGCTTTCCGTTCCAGCGAGGGGCGCGCGAACCCTCCCCTTCACCCAGCATTCGGCTTCCGGCGGTTCGCGTTACCCGCACGCAAACCGTTTTCTCTGCGCCTCTGCGGTAAATTCCCAAGCCCGTTTTGCCGCATTGGATTTCATCAATAAAGAGGTTTTTACTTTTCAAAAAAATAGCCAGAAACGCGCCACGCGGTAAAGGCCTTGAAACATTGATCGTGACGCATCACCGCCGCAGGTTCTGTGAAGGCAGGTCTGGAACGTTGTCATTCCGATTCTAGCTGATACCTTCGGGCGCATGAAACGCATTCTGGCCGTCACATT
>JBQCEJ010000538.1:0-8503 GCA_051960355.1 Verrucomicrobiota bacterium
CGCTTCTCATGCTTGTGCCCTTTGGGAATGGGCGCGAGCAACGTCGCGCAGAGCGCCGGCGTCAGCGACATTGCCAGGAATACCGAGAACAACATCGAGCACACCAGCGAGAGGGAGAATTGGCGGTAAATATTTCCCACCGATCCGCTGAAGAATGCCATCGGAATGAACACGGCCGTGAGCACGAGCGTGATCCCCACCAGCGCGGCGGTGATCTGGCCCATCGCTTTGCGCGTGGCTTCCAGCGGTGATAAACCTTCCTCTGCCATGATGCGTTCGACGTTTTCCACCACGACGATGGCGTCGTCCACCAGAATGCCGATGGCCAGAACCATGCCGAACATGGTCAGCACGTTGATGGAAAATCCGAACGCGAGCATCGCGCCGAAAGTGCCCAGCAAAGCCACAGGAACAACGATCGTGGGAATCAAGGTCGCGCGAAAATTCTGCAAGAACAGATACATCACGAGGAACACCAGCAGGATGGCTTCACCCAACGTTTTCAATACTTCCTCGATGGAAATCCGAACGAAGGCCGAAGTGTCCAGCGGGTAATCCACGCGGACGCCCGGCGGGAAGAACTTGGAGAGTTCCTCGATTTTGGCATGAACGGCGGTGGCGGTATCCAAGGCGTTGGCTGAAGGCGCCAGCTTGACTGCCACGGCCGACGCGGGATGGCCGTTCACTCGCGCCTGCGTCCCGTAATTCTCCGCGCCCAGCGCCACGCGCGCCACGTCTTTCATCAGCACGCGCGATCCGTCGGGGTTCATCCGCAGCACGATTTGCTCAAACTCCGGCACAGTTCGCAACGTGGTTCGGCCCTGCATGATGACGTTGAGTTCCTGGCCTTCGACCGATGGATTCGCGCCGATCTGGCCAACGGGCACCTGCGTGTTTTGATTCTGAATGGCCGTTGTGATGTCGCTCGCCGTCAGTCCAAAGCTGTTCATCTTATCCGGGTTCAACCAGATGCGCATCGCGTATTGCGAACCGAACATGTTCGCTTCGCCGACTCCGCTGACGCGACGAATCGGATCAAGAACATTGGAGGCGATGTAATTGCCAAGTGCCGTCTGATCGAGGCTGTCGTCGGCGGTTGACAGCGTGAAGAACATCATGAAATTGCGGGTCGCCTTGGCGATCACCACACCTTGCTGCTGCACGGTCTGCGGCAGGCTGGGCGTGGCCAGCTGCACCTTGTTCTGCACCTGCACCTGCGCGGTGTCGGGATTCGTGCCGGGCCGGAAATACAAGGTCACCGTCGCCTGGCCCGAGGCATCGCTGCTCGAAGACATGTAGAGCAGATTGTCGATGCCGTTGAGCTGTTGTTCGATCACCGTCGTGACCGTGTCCTGAAGCGTTTCCGCCGAAGCGCCGGCGTAAATGGCGGTGACGGAAATCGAAGGCGGCGCGACGTTCGGATACTGAGCGACTGGCAATTGCGTGATTGCCAGGCCGCCGAGGAGCATGATGAGAATCGCGACCACCCATGCAAAGATGGGGCGATCAATAAAGAAACGAGCCATGTTGAATCCTCAATGAGTGACGCTGGCAATTCCAGAGCCGGATGGGTTGGATTGAAAAGCAACGGGAGCAACGACCGAACCCGGCGGCGCTTTTTGTGAACCTTCGACAATGATGCGTTCACCCGGTTTCAAGCCGCGCGTGACCAGCACTTTGGTTCCAATGACGCGATCCACATCGATGTTGCGCAGTTCAACGGTGTTCTGGTCATTGACGATCAGCACGCTCGCCTGGCCGCCAACACCGCGAGTGACGGTGCGTTGCGGAATCGTGATCGCGTTGGTGAGGACACCTTGCACGATCTGGCCGCGCACAAACATGCCGGGCAGAAGAATGTTTTCCGGGTTCGGCACCTGCGCCCGCAAGGTCACCATGCCGGTGGTGGGATCCACCGAAATGTCCGAGAACAGAATTCGCCCGTCTTGATCGTAGGTGGTTCCATCTTCCAGCTTCAAGGTCACCGCTGCCTCGGTCGGACCGGAGCGATGCAGCCCTTCGCCTTCCAGGGCGCGTTTCAACCGGACAACTTCCATGCTCGATTGGGTGAAATCAAAATAGACCGGATCGAGCTGACGGATCACCGCCAGTTGTGTGGCTTCCGTTGCGCTGACCAGCGCGCCTTCGGTCACCAGCGCGCGACCGATGCGACCGGAGATGGGCGCGGTGACTTTGGTGTAGCCGAGGTTCAATTCCGCCGTGCGCACTTCAGCTTTGGCGGAAAGCACCTCCGCCTCGTTCTGTCCCAGCGCCGCCAGGGCGGTGTCGAAGGTTTGTTTGCTGATGGCATTGATCTGCACCAGGTCCTTGTAGCGTTCCACGGTGGCGGTGGATTCCTTCAAAGCCGCTTCCGCTTTTGCGAGGGAAGCTTTGGCGCTGTTCAACCGGGCCTGCAACGGCTCGGGATCAATCTCGAACAGCACATCGCCTTCTTTCACATTGGCTCCTTCTTCGAACATGCGCTTGAGCAGAATGCCCGTGGCCCGCGCGCGTACTTGCGCTTCGCGGACGGGATTGATCCGCCCAGGCAGTTCGGTCGTGAGATGCACGGGTTCGGTTTCCACAGTCAGGACTGAGACAGCCGCGGGCGGACGTGGAGGTGCGGCAGTCGATTTCTTTCCACAGCCATTCAGCAGCAGCACTACGGGAATTGCCGGGAGAACCAACAACAACGATTTGAGATGGATCAGCTTCATAGGGAATCAGAGGAAAAGTTACGCAGCTTGAAAACCGGCCGTGACGAACGCAATCAGCATTTTAATTTGAGTCTCCACATCCACCTCTTTGGCCCAGGCGGGAGTGAAACGATCTTTGCTCAGGAGCCAGTGGTGCAGAACGCCAAAGCTGAACTTCCTGCGCCAGAAAATCTGCGGACGGGACAAGTCCGGCAACGCCTTCGTGAGCGCCGCATCCATTCGCTCGATCAACGGATCAAACTGTTGCTTCAAAAGCGCTTCCAGTCCAGGAGTCGTTTCCACCAGACAGCGCCCGAGCAGTTGCGCGAAAATCCGCTGCCCCTTGGGCGTCGCCGCACAGCCGGTCAAGGTTGGACGAATGAACGCTTCGAGAATGCTCTCCACTTTCAGCGGTCTCTTCCCAGCCGCAGCTTCCAATGCATCCAGAGCAGCCAGCCGCGCGCGGTTCACCGGGGCGATACGGCGCTCGAAGACTGCGGCGATCAACTCGTCCTTGCTGCCAAAATGATAATTCACCGCGGCGAGGTTGACCTTCGCCACCTCGGTGATCTGGCGAATCGAAACGCGCTCGAGCCCTTGCTCGGCGAACAATTCCTCCGCCACTTCAAGGATACGCGCTTTGGTTTCACAGCAATTCATACAAACGTTTGAAACAATAGTTTGAATCAGCATCGTGTCAAATGCCGTTTTGAATCGGCGCTGAAATCCCGGCCAACAAGCACGGGACGCCAAAGTGCAGGAACACCCGGCGCTCAAATTCGAGCTGTCACGGATGAACCCAGCTCGTTACTGATGGGACGCGCGCCGCGTTTATCTCCCATTCACTGTGTCTGTCAGAATTCCTGCCGCGGCTATTCGCCTCCAAGCGTTACCGGCCCTGGTGAATTCGCGTCTTTCCCGCTTTCAGCAAGACATGGCGGTTTGGGATATGATTTGCTCAACTCGCTCGCGCACGGCGGGAAATTGGCCTGGAATCAGGCGACTCCGCTGTTCGCGATGACCGAACCGACGCGCATAGAAATCGCTGAAAGCTTCTCCGGGCAGGCCTGAGCTTGCCCAAAATTCCAGCAGCGGCGTCACCGTAGGCACGATCTCCCCGAGGGGAACGCTCTCGGCATACAGTTCCCCAAAGCGGCCCGCCGCTTCGCTCCCGCCCACGTACACGTCATAATGGCCGGGTTTGCGCCCGATCGCGCCCAGGTCAATCATGTTCGGACGGATGCAGCCAATTGAACAGCCACTGATTCGAAAAGTGAACGAGGCATCGGCTTTTCCAATTCGCGCCAGTGTTCCTTCCAACGCGGCCACGAGCGGGTCCGCCACGCGCTCGGATTCTGCCACCGCCAGCGGGCAGGTCGGCAAACCCGCACAAGCCATCGCGGCGAACCGAAGCGGGCTCAACGCTTTTCCGAACGGAATGTGATATGCCGTGAGAATTCGTTCCAAAGCCTCCGTCTGCTCAGGAGCCAGTCCGCCCAAGATCAGGTTTTGGTCGGGCGCGAGAATTACGTTCGGCCGAAACGCTTCCACGATCAGGCGAATAGCACTCTTGAATCGGGTGAGCCCGACGTCCCGGATCCGCCCATACGGCAGGCCGAGGCCGTAGAAATATTTGCCATCGCCCTGTTGCTGCGCGCCGAACCAGGAAGGACTCTTGAGCTCGCCACATTCAATCGGTTGCTCCAATGCGAATCCAAGCTCCTCCTCGACTTCGCGACGGAACCGCTCGAGGCCAAGTTCATCAACCACGTATTTCAGTCGGATATGCCTCCGCGTGGCCAATTCGCCGTGACGTGCAAAAACGGTTGTAATGGCTCGCACAGCGGAAATCACTTGATCCAATGGCAGCGATCCGAGCTGTGTTGCCAAGCGCGCGTAGGTATCGGATCGGCGCGTCGGCATGCTCAGGCTGCCGCCGGCGTAAATGTTGACACGATCTTTTGCGTGGGATGAGGGAACCACCAGAAAGCCGAGTTCGTTGGCAAACACGTTCGCAGTGTTGTCCTCCGGGAGGCTGAGTCCGATCGCCAGTTTTCGCGGAGCGTGAGCGGGATGGCTTTCGGTCGGCGCGCCGGGTTTCGGATAAAAGGTATCGCAAAGCTCGGCTGCCAGCGTGCGCAGCCGATGGTAGGATTCCGACTGGCGAGGAACTGGCGAAACCGCAATCGCGAATTCGAAGCCATCGCGATGGCATCCCGCTGCCAGACCAGCGCTCTCGATCTGCGCAACAGCGGCAGCGGTTTCCGATTCCGCCAAACCGTGAAGCTGAATGCTTTGGCCCGTCGTGATGCGCAGTGAACGGTTGTATGTATAGCGTTCTGCGATGTCGTCCAATGCCAGGTATTGTCCGGCGCTGAGAATTCCGACTGGAACGCGAATGCGAATCATCCGCCAGCGTTTCTTCGGTTGGCCGGCGGCTTTGACCGCGAAGCGCGCGTCCCGATCTTCCTGCGGGTGAATCCCGGCGTAACGCAAATCGAGCTTGATCCGCGTCTCCCTGGCGATCTGTGGTTCATCGATTGAAGTATTCATAAATCAGTCACGCAGGGTTCGGTTGTGAAATGCGGCGCTTCAACTTGATGCCGAGCGGAATCGAAGCCGATGTTCCATTGAGCAGATCGGTGAGTTTGGTTTTGCCGAACGAGGTTTCCATCTGCAGCACCACTTCATTCAAGCCGCAGTGCAGCGGGCAGAGATTGGTGCCATGAGCTTTCAAGCCCAAGGGACACGTGTGAATGCGTTCCAGCGGATCCACCGCATTGATCACGTCCAAAACCGTGAGCGTTGCCGGGTCGCCCGCGAGTCGAAAGCCGCCACCAAGACCCCGCTGGCTGCGCACCAGGCCGGCCTTGCTCAGGAGTTGGAGCACCTTCGAAACATAGTCGGGCGGGGTGCGGGTTCCGGTCGCAATCTGGCGCGTGGTCTGGGACTGCTCCGGCTCCTGCACCAGCCAGATGATCGCCCGCAGCGCATACTCCGAAGTGCGTGAAATCAATTGCATGAGCTAAATTGGACATTGACATCCAATTTATCAAGTCCATTTTGAATTCATCGACTGACTCCTCGCTGGCGGCCGTGAAGGTCGTCTGAAAGGGGAAGTTCGTCGGCCATAAAAAATGAATACGATCCGAATTGATACCACCGTGGGTGAAATCGTCCGAGCCGTTCCGGCCCGGTCGCGAGTTTTTGAAAATCTGGGAATTGATTTCTGTTGTGGCGGCAAAAAGCCGCTGAGCGAAGTCTGCCGGGCGAAAGGCCTGGATGCCGCAACCGTCGTCGCCATGCTGGAGGCGATGGACAACGCCAACGCGAGCGATTCCTCGGCTGGCGTTAATCCTGAGACGCTGTCGCTCACTGCCCTTTGCGATCACATCCAGGAGATTCATCACGGCTACTTGCGCGAGGAGTTGCCCCGCCTGGATTTCATGACGCGCAAAGTGGCCGCGGTCCACGGCGATCACGAACCCCGGTTGATTGAACTGCGCCGCGTTTTCGAACGGTTCAATGCGGAGATGACGGCGCACACGGATGAAGAAGATGAATTTGTATTCCCGGCTATCCGCCAGTTGGAACAGTCCGGCGACCAGTCAGCCAAGTCGTCCGGTCTGAAAACGTCGCTGGAAAAGCTCGAACTCGAACACGACAGTGCGGGCGGCGCTTTGGAACAGTTCACCGCTTTGACCGATCATTACACGGCACCTGAATGGGCGTGCAACACCTTCCGCGCGCTGTATGACGGCCTGGCCAAACTCGAAAAGAACATGCATCAGCACGTTCACAAAGAGAACAATGTGCTCTTTCCCCGGGCACTGGCGGCAGCTTGAGCGAACCACGACGGCTCGAAAAAGTTGAGGGCGCACCCGTTGTGCCCTCAATCTCAATGCTTTGAGACGAACACGCGGCTGGAAAGTCGCGTGTTATGGAATACATTAGAATCATTGTCTGAGAACGATTTACCGCGGGTTGCTATGGAAAAAGTGCTCGAAACTGAAGTTTACGCCGATGCCGAGATCAACCGTCAGTTGACGCCGGAGGAGAAGATCGGAATGTTGCGGCAGATGTTTCGCATTCGCCGCTTCGAGCAGGCGGCGCTCAAGCATTATCAGGCCGGCGTTCACATGGGCGGATTTCTGCACCTTTACATCGGGCAGGAATCCGTTGCGGTGGGCACGATTTCGCTCTGCGGTGACGACGATCACGTCATCACAGCGTATCGCGACCACGGTCATGCTTTGAGCGTCGGGATGACGATGGACGAATGTATGGCCGAGCTGTTCGGCAAAGCCACAGGCTGTTCCAAGGGCAAGGGCGGTTCCATGCATTTCTTCGCGCCGGATAAAAATTACTGGGGCGGCCACGGCATTGTTGCCGCACAAACGCCGCTGGGTCTTGGGCTCGCGTTTGCCTTGAAATATAAAAACGTGAAAGGCTGCTGCCTTTGCTACCTAGGCGATGGCGCGACCAATCAAGGTGTTTACCACGAATCGCTCAACTTGGCTTCACTCTGGAATCTGCCGGTCGTTTACAACATTGAGAACAACCAATACTCGATGGGCACCAGCCTCAAACGATCATCCGTGTTTCCAGAATGTCTCGCCGCGCGGGCTGAAGGTTACAATATCGAGTGGGACCGGATCAACGGCGAGGACATCTATGAAATCCGCGCGAAGACCTGGAAAGCCATCGAACGCGCGCACCACGAATCGCGCCCCACGGTTTTGGAAATTGAAACCTATCGCTACTACGGCCACTCGGTTTCCGACGCTAACGCCAAGAAATATCGCGACCCGCAGGAAGTTGAGACTTATCGCAAGTTTCACGATCCGCTGCGGCTCTGGCAAAAGTGCTTGATCGACGAAGGCGTTCTCACGGAGCAGGAAGCTGGCGCGCTGGACGCGGAAGCCCAGGCCGAGGCGGCGGCGGCGGTGAATTTCGCCGAGTCGAGTCCGCTGCCGGAGCCATCCGACATTTTTTCGGATGTTTATTACGAGGTCGATCGGCAAACACCCGCAGGCCGTACGGGAAAACATTTCTTCAACGATTGATTTCACATGCCTCAGATTACCTACCGCAAAGCCTTGAATGACGCGTTGGCCGAGGAACTCGCGCGCGACGAAAATGTCATCCTGTTGGGCGAAGAAGTCGCGCAGTATAATGGCGCTTACAAGGTCACCGAAGGGCTCTTGCAACGGTTTGGCGAGAAGCGGGTGATGGACACGCCGATCAGCGAAGCGGCTTTTGTGGGCCTGGGCATTGGCGCTTCGATGCTCGGCGTTCGACCCGTCATCGAACTGATGTTTTGGAGCTTTGCCTTTGTGGCTTACGATCAGATCGTGAACAACGCCGGCTGCCTTCGTTACATGTCGGGCGGATTGATCCATTGTCCGATCGTCATTCGCGGTCCGGCCAATGGCGGAACGAATGTGGGCGCAACGCATTCGCACACGCCGGAAAGCATTCTAGCCAGCAATCCCGGGCTCAAGGTGATCTGTCCCGCCACGGCTTATGACGCGAAAGGCCTTTTGAAAACCGCCATTCGCGACAATGATCCGGTTTATGTCATGGAAAATACGCTGCTTTACGGCGAAACTTGGGATGTGCCAGAGGAAGAATATCTGATTCCGCTCGGCTCCGCGGATGTGAAACGCGAAGGCGCCGACGTGTCGCTGATTGCCCACGGACGAGCCGTCATCACGAGTTTGAAAGCGGCGGAAATCCTCGCCGAGGAACACGGCATTCATGCCGAGGTGGTGGATCTGCGTTCCATTCGTCCGCTCGACGAAGAT
>JBQCEJ010000539.1:0-3077 GCA_051960355.1 Verrucomicrobiota bacterium
CAATCGCGACAGCATCAAGCGCGGCATTGAATATCTGATCCGCACACAAAACGCGGACGGCTCGTGGACGGAGCACGAGACGACCGGCACGGGATTTCCGAAGGTGTTTTATCTCAAGTACGACATGTATCGAAACGCCTGGCCGTTGCTTGCGTTTGCCACCTACCAGAAAATATGCAAGCGAGCCATCGCGGGAAACGGCGCGGTCGCTGAACCGACCTTGCCAACCGCGAGACCGTCCGGCACCGCAACGGCCACAACGCTGGCGGTTGATTAGAGATCGTCTGAATTTTCCTGCACCGCCAAAACCACCGAATTGCAAAACTGCGTTTGGCTGCGGCATCGTTTTCTCTCCGGGCATTGTCACGTCCGATTTTCGACGCTAATTCGGAGCAGGAACTGCGCTTAAACTTACCTTTGCTGTTTCCCTGCTCTGGGATTTTCAGCTAAAAGACAGCATGAGTTGGTTGTATCGCCATACCATTCGACCGGCACTTTTCACGCAAGCGGCCGAAGATATTCATCATCGCACCATGCGCGCGCTGAGCTGGGTCAGCGAAAACGAACTAGCGCTCGATGCGATGCAGTCGTTTCTGGGTGCGCCGGCTTTGCCCGTGGAGATTTTTGGCCTGCATTTTCCCAATCCGGTCGGACTCGCCGCCGGCATGGATAAAAATGCCGAAGCCTTGCCCGCGTGGGCGGCGATGGGATTTGGCTTCACCGAACTGGGCGCCGCCACCTGGCATGGGCAGCCCGGCAATCCTTTGCCCCGCGTCTTTCGCGCCATCCCGGACGAAGCGATAGTAAACCGCATGGGTTTCAACAATCTGGGCGCCGAAGCGATCGCGGGAAAGCTGGCCCACTGGCGCGCGCGTGGTCTCTGGCCCAACCATCCGGTCGGGATGAATCTCGGCAAATCCAAAGTCACGCCCTTGGAGAAAGCACCGGAAGATTACGCCAATTCCTTTCGCGTGCTGCGACCGTACCTGGACTTTTTTGTCGTGAATGTCAGCTCACCGAACACGCCCAATCTGCGGCAGCTGCAGGACAAAGCCGCGTTGAGCGACATTTTCGCCGCCATTCAGGCGATCAACCAGCCAGGCAGCGACCCGAGCAAACCCGTGCTCGTGAAGGTTGCGCCCGACCTCACGCTTGAAGCGCTGGACGAGATACTGGAGCTAGTCGCACCCCGAGGCATTGCCGGCATTGTTGCTACGAATACAACCATTTCCCGGCCACCCACCAGCAGTCCGGAAGTGCAGCGGACTTATGCTGAAACCGGCGGCTTGAGCGGACGCCCACTCCAGTCTCGCAGCACCGAAATCATTCGGCACCTTTACCGCCAAACACGCGGTGCGCTGCCCATCATCGGTGTGGGTGGCATCTTCAACGCAGCTGATGCCTGGAAAAAAATCACCGCAGGCGCATCGCTGGTTCAGGTTTACACCGGATTGGTTTACGAAGGCCCGGGCGTGGTGAAAAACATTGTATCTGGCCTCGCTGAACGCTTGGAACTCAATGGGATAGCGACTATTTCAGCCGCAGTTGGCACTCAATCTGATTAATTGCGATCAGCAGAAAAAGTGATTCCAAGCTAAAGATTTTGCTTGCACGTCACTTTTAATCAGCATTCGCCACTTGACCGTTTGCGCTTAGGACATTATATCCGGGTCGGAAGTTAGCGAACCCCCCTTAACTATGACTCTTACAAAGCGAGATTTGGTGACCCGGATCAGTAATGAAACTGGGTTGGTACAACAGCAGGTTCTCGATGTCGTTCAGCGAACTCTGGACTACATGGCCGAAGCACTGGCCAAAGGAGACAAAGTCGAACTGAGGAATTTCGGCGTCTTCGAAGTGAAAGTCCGCAAGGCGCGGATCGGTCGTAATCCCAACTCTCCCGCCACCGACGTCCCGATTCCGGAACGCTCGGTCGTGAAGTTCAAGCCCGGCAAGGAAATGCGCGCCGAGGTTTTGAAAATCGGCGGAGTCAAAACGGTCGCTTCACGAAGTTAAGGCCCGTTGGCCCATCGGAGCCGATTCGCGGGGACGCTCAGAATTTCTGAATCCCCGCTTCCTGTCAGTTTTCCCTCCTTTTGACTTTTATCTTCCTCTTTCGGCTCATACCTTCGGCGCTGATTTATGGAACGATTGCCCGGTTTTCGAGATTTTTATCCTGAACCACTGCCGCACCCCGATGTTTGGAGTGCTGATGCGCGCCAATATATTTTCGAGAAATGGCGTTGCATGGCTCAGCGCTACGGGTTTCGAGAATACGACGGCCCGCCCTTGGAGCCTTTGGAACTTTTCACAACCAAAAGCGGCGAGGAGATCGTCAAACAGCTCTTCGACTTCACAGACAAAGGCGATCGTCATGTTGCGCTGCGTCCGGAAATGACCCCCACCCTGGCGCGCCTGGTGGCGGCGCATGAACGCAATTACAAAAAACCGATCAAGTGGTTCGCGATCCCGCAACTGTTCCGCTACGAGAAACAGCAGAAAGGCCGGTTGCGCGAACACTTCCAATTCAACGCCGACCTGATGGGCGAAAGTGATCCTGCCGCCGACGCGGAGTTGATCGCGCTTTTGATCGATACCCTACGCTCGTTTGGTTTGCAGGCGGACGATTTCGTGATTCGACTGAGCAGCCGGAACGCCTGGCAGGATTTTTACCAATCCAAAAGCCCTGACGCTGAAGGCAAAAACGCGAAAGCCTACGAATTCTTTCAGGTCATCGACAAACTGGAACGCACGCCGCCGGAGCAGAGCCGGAAGCAACTTGCCGATCTCGGTTTCTCGTATGATGAAGTGCTTGCGTTCATCGAGGGTGGTCAACCCACCACGGAACTGAAGAAGATACTGGATAACCTCGCGGCCCGAGACATGAGCGAGTTCGTGAAAGTCGATTATCACGTGATTCGCGGCCTGGCCTATTACACCGGAGTTGTTTTTGAAGCGTTCGATCGTAAAGGCGAATTCCGCGCCTTGGCCGGCGGCGGACGTTATGGCAACCTGATCAAGCTCATCAGTGGTGGCAAAGTGAACCTGACCGCCCTCGGCTTTGGCATGGGCGATGT
>JBQCEJ010000540.1:0-15517 GCA_051960355.1 Verrucomicrobiota bacterium
TACGGATTGCTGCAATGGCGCGCCACGCGACTCCCGGCGGCGGAACAAACAATCCTGCGCAATGAAGTTCTCGTCGCCCGCGGTTCCGCCAAGGAATCCGATCACTCAAAAAGCATCGACGAGGATACCGAACGGTTGATGCAGGAGCGTCTGGCGAAAAGCCCGGTTGCCCCGGCTGATTTGCCCGAAGTTCGCCGGCAAATCCGGGAACAGGTGAAAGCGGAATATCAACTCGTGCCACCGGGTTATTCCCGCGCATGGGAAATCAATCTGGGTTCTGCTGGGCGAGACGTTCGCGATCGTCCGCTCCAGGTCCGCATCAAATTCAACGCGGCGGAAAGACGCCCGACCTTTGGCGCGATGTGGCGAGCGGGCATTCCGCAGAAAACCCAGCTCTGGGCGACTTCCGAGCCGATGAGCCTGGCGCCCGATACGTTTCACGAGTTCGAGATTCCGGCCCATCTGATCGATGAAAACGGCGTGCTGCGGATCGAGTTCCTCAACGTCAACAACAGCGCCCTGCTCTTCCCGCTCGATGAAGGAATGGAAGTGCTCTATCACCAAGGCGGCTTCGGCCTCAACTTCGCCCGCGGCCTGGGAATTGTTTTCTGCTGGATGGCTTTGCTGGCGGCAGTCGGCCTGACTTCGGCGAGCTTCCTCTCCTTTCCTGTCGCGGCGTTCTTTTCGCTGGCCGTGCTCACGATGGCGCTGTCGAGCGGCACGTTGGCCACGGTCGTGTCCGAAGGCACTGTCATGGGTTCAAATGCGGAAACCGGAGAAGTTGGCCGATCGATCATTGATATCGTCGTAGTGCCCATTTTCCGCGCGGCCTTGGGCGTGATCAATCTGGCGCAGCAATTTTCACCGATTGATGCGTTAAGCACGGGCCGAAGCATCACCTGGGGTCAGCTTGCGCTGGCGTTCGGCCAGATCGTGCTGTTGCTGGGAGGAATCGTGGGAACGATTGGGGTGCTGATTTTCAATCGCCGCGAACTGGCCACTGCGCAAGGAAACCAATGATCCGAATCGCATTCCAGATTTTGAGGTGCCAGCCATGAATCGATTCAAGAAAGTCGCGCTTCTGGTGCTGGCGGCTGCGCTGCTCGTCGGCGCCTCGCGCGTGCAGAATTCGCTCAACCGAGATCGCGAGCAACTCGGCCTCACGATCATGAAACCGCTGGAGAATGCGCCGCCTGTGCTGGCCTTCACGACGGTTGCCTTGGGCGGCTTTCGAGGGTTGATCTCGAACATGCTGTGGATTCGCGCCAACGATCTCCAGTTGGAAGACAAGTTTTTCGAGATGGCTCAACTGGCCGACTGGATCACCAAGCTGGAGCCGCACTTCTCCACGGTCTGGACGCATCAGGCCTGGAACATGGCCTACAACATTTCCGTCAAGTTCAAGCAGAGCGCCCCCGGCGAATATCCCGACCGCTGGCGCTGGGTGAAACGCGGGTTTGAATTGCTGCGCGACGAAGGCCTGGTTTACAACCCGAACGACGTCGGCATTCATCAGCAGCTGGCCTGGATTTTCCAACATAAAATGGGCGCGAACCTCGACGACGCGAACATGTATTACAAGCAGGAGTGGATGAAGGAAATGACGGCCGTTCTCGGCGATCATCCCCAGGCGGGCTTCGACGATCTGATCCATCCCAAGACCGATGACGAAAAACGACGTGCCGCGCTGCTAAAGGAAAAATACAAGATGGATCCCGCGTTCATGAAGGAAGTGGACGAACGTTACGGGCCGCTGGAATGGCGTCTGCCCGAAGCGCATGCGATTTACTGGGCCGCTCAAGGACTCAAACGCGCCAAAGAAAATCCGACGAAGGTCAATCCCAACGATCTCATTCAACTGCGCCGCGCGATTTATCAATCCATGCTGTTGAGCTTCCAACGCGGGCGGTTGATCACCAACGCTCTTGCCGGAAATATCGATCTGGGTCCGAACCTCGACATCATCCCGCGCGTCAACGCCGCCTACGAAAACAACATGGAGGAGGACGAAGGATCCCGGGCCAATATCAGCAACGGCCATCGCAGTTTTCTCCGTCAGGCCGTTTATTCGCTTTACGTAAACAACCGGATTTCCGACGCCGCCAAATGGTTCAAGTATCTCGGCGAAAAATATCCCGACAAGCCGGTGATCGATGGCAAACCCAATTCGCTTCCTCGCAACCTGACGCTGGAGGAATACGCCCTTAGCAATCTGCAAATCGACATCAACGAGACGTCGCGCGACCGGGTGAAGACCGCCATTGAAGGATTCTTGATTCAGTCCTACACCAGCCTGATTTTGGGCGACTCCGATCGCGCGGCTGGCTTCCGTCTTTTGGCCAACAAGGTTTGGGAGAAATACCGCAGCGCAATTTCCGAGGACCGCTGGCCGGCGATCGGTCTGCCCACCGTCAAGGAAACCAGCGAAACCATTCTTAACGATATGCTCAATCCAGACAACGGAGTGAGCCCGGAAGCTCGCGCGCGACTGCGCACGGAATTGAATCTACCCGCCGAATCGACCGCTTCCACCAACGCCGTCAACTCAGCGAACCTGGCCAAGTAAGCCGGTTGCTTCCAGTGAAACGCGAACCCATTCTCCAGGTTTCAGGGCTGCGGATTCAGCGCGGCCGAACGGTTATTCTCGATGACATCACCTGGCGCGTAGAGCGCGGCCAACATTGGATCATGCTCGGCGCCAATGGCTCGGGCAAAACGTCCCTGCTCAGCGCCCTCACCGGTTATCTCATGCCCACCGCTGGCGAGATCACGGTTCTGGGCGAATGCTACGGTCGTTCCGACTGGCGCGAACTGCGCAAGCGCATCGGCCTCGTCAGCTCCTCGATCCGCCAGAGGATGGCCGACGACGAGCCGGCACTGGAAACGGTCATCAGCGGCAAATACGCCATGATCGATCTCTGGGGGAAAACCAGCCAGGCGGATGCGATCAAAGCCCGTCAGATCCTGAAAAAAATAGAGTGCCTGCATCTGGCCGATCGCGAATGGCGAGTGCTGTCCCAAGGCGAACGTCAGCGCATTTTGATTGGCCGCGCGCTCATGGCCAGGCCGCGTCTGCTGATCCTTGATGAACCTTGCGCAGGCCTGGATCCGGCGGCCCGCGAACATTTCCTTTGCTTCCTCGAACGGCTGGGACGCAGCCGCGGCGCGCCCACGCTGATTTTCGTAACGCATCATGTGGAGGAGATCATGCCGGTGTTTTCGCACGTGTTGATCTTGAAAAACGGGCGTGCGCTGGCGGCTGGAGATGTTGCCGCGCATTTGACCACGGAACGCCTGGCGACCGCCTTCAGTTCACGTTTGAAACTGAGCCAGGTCAAAACGCGCTATCGGCTCGAGGTTCTGCCCGGTCCGAACGTGACCATCTGAGCTGAGTTTCAGAGAGATTGTTTGACGAAGGCCGATCGGGGAGGCTACTTTTCGTGCACGTTGTCCGATGGTGTAATGGTAGCACAAGGCTCTTTGGAGGCCTTTGTCATGGTTCGAATCCATGTCGGACAGCCAATCTTCTGAAGGAAAAGCCTCCGATCCAATTCCCCCGATCCCAAACTCATTTCTATGTCAGGCGACTTGGACATCTAACGGTAACCCAAGTCTCTGGGCTAGATTCTGCGCTTCTGTAAGGGCTTGATTGCATGAATGGCCGCTGGCCACAGTAAAGTAGCAAAGCTCCATCACTGGTCCAGCCTGACGCCGCAAGCCTAAAAACGTGCACAAAAGTGAACGCTCCCACGCCTCCCGGTTCACTATCGTCGCATTGCCATCAGCAAGATCATTCCGGCGAACCGAATGCGAATTTCCCCCTGTCTTCCACGCTGCGCCGGAGAAGAGGGCTGGGGACTTTTCCTGAATTTCTGGTGGCAAAAGCGGCCCGGCGTCAGGGCAGATTTGGTTTGGTTTAATCTTAATTCCCATTTCCCCACGAACTTGTAATCTAATCGGCATGTTGAATCGACGAACTCTGCAGGTGTGATGTGATGGATCAACCGCCGCCCATTCCGCCATCGCAGAACGCCGCGCCTCGGGCGCACGCCATGTCCTTGCTCGCCAGACTGCTCAATGTCTTTGCGATTCCCAGCGCCGTGTTTGAGGATGTCAGAACCGCGCGGGCCTCAATCGCCAACTGGCTGGTGCCAATCTTGATTTCTGCGGCCGTCGGTTCCGTCACCGCCCACCTGTTTCTCTCGCAACCGGCGCCGATCCAGGAACTGCGCAATAGCCAGAAGAAAAGCCATGATGAACTGGTGGAATCGGGCAAGCTGAGCCGCGCCGAAGCGGACAAGATGGATGTGCTGTTGGAACGCATGACCGCGCCGGCCGTGTTGAAGGTTATCAGCCCGATCATTGCGCTGGCCCTGAGTTTTGCGCGTGTGTTCTGGTGGGCATTCGTTCTCTGGTTCATCGGCACGAGTTTCCTGAAGCTCCCGTTCAGCTATTTCAAATCGTTGGAAGTCGCCGGGCTGGCAACTCTCATCAGTGTCCTGGCTGCGATTGTTGGCCTGGTGTTGACCGCCGGTTTTGGAGACTCGAACTCCGGGGTGACGCTCAGTCAGCTCAACGAAAAAGCGCGCACGCCGGTCGTCATGCTGCTGGCGAATGTGTTCAGTCTGTGGCTGGTGGGCACAATGGCCTGCGGCCTGGCGCGTCTGACCGGCGTCCGCTTCGCCCGGACCTTCCTGATGGTTTTGAGTTATTGGATTGTTTGGCAGATATTTTTAGGTTTAATCGGCTTGGCGGCTTTGGGACTGGCAACTTGAAACTACCCGCCAACCCATTTGTCCTAAGCGCAGCCGTCGCAGTCTCTATTGAAAGGTGTCATGGCAAATTCGAAACGCCCCAACAAATTACTGATCTTCCTGCTGCTCGGCATCGGAGTGGCCGCGGTGGTGGTGATCACGATTCTCAAGAAACGGGAACCGGCCATCGTTGTGCAGACGGAAAAGGCAACCCGCCGCAACATCACCGAAATCGTCGTGGCAAACGGGAAGATTCAGCCGGTGAAACAAGTGGTCATCAGCCCGGAAGTCGCGGGCGAAATAGTGACGCTGCCGGTGAAGGAAGGAGATCACGTTTCCAAAGGCGATCTGCTGGTGCAGATCAAACCAGACAACTACGTGGCGAGCCGCAATTCGGCCGAGGCCAATTACCGCTCGGCCATCGGCAGTAAGAGTCTGGCCAAAGCCCAACTGGATCGGGCTGAAGCCGAGTTCAAACGCAATCAGGAGTTGTTCGACAGCAAGCTCGTGTCCGATTCGGTTTATCTCGATTTCAAAACGACCTATGAAGTCGCCAAACTCCAATATCAGAACGCCATTCATCAGGAAGATCAGGCGCGCTTCGGCCTGGATAAAGCCGTGGATGACTTGAGCAAAACCACGATTGTCGCGCCGATGGACGGCACGGTCACGCGGCTGGAATCCCAGGTGGGCGAACGGGTGCTGGGCACGTCGTTCAATAAAGGCACGGAGATCATGACGATCGCCGATCTGAGCGAAATGGAAGCGCGGGTCGATCTGGGCGAGATGGACGTGGTGCTGATTCAACCCGGCCAGATTGCCCGGCTGGATGTGGACGCATTCAAGAATCGCAAGTTTACCGGCATCGTTTCTGAGATCGCCAATTCAGCCAAAGGCAGCGGCTCGTCCGCGCTGGGCGGACTCAGCAGCAGCAGCAGTCAGGATGCAACCAAGTTTGAAGTGCGCATCCGCATCACGGAAAAGGAGGTGCTGCGTCCCGGAATGTCGGTGACGGCTGAAATCGAATCTCGTTACCGAACGAATGTGCTGACGGTTCCGATCGCGAGTTTGACCACGCGACCACCCAAGGAAGCGTCATCGGATTCCGGCAACGCCTTGAAAATTTCAGCCAAGGCGGCGGAAACCAACTCTTCCGCAATCACAGGCGACAAGAAATCCAAAGAGCCGGTTCGCCAGTTGGAAGTGGTTTTCACCGTGAATGGAGAGCATGCCAAAATGATTCCGGTGAAGAGCGGCATTAGCGACGACAATTATTACGAGATCACCGAAGGGTTGAAGGAGGGCGACGAAGTGGTTTCCGGAAATTACCGCGCCATCCGCGATTTGCAGGACGGAAAGAAAATTGTCAAAGGCACGCCCGACCTGGCCTCGGACGAACCGAAGTGAAGCGCCAGCGCGTTTTGAACAGCCGCCCTTTTCCAGTCTGATATGAGCCTGATCCGACTTCAAAACATCTCGCGCCGTTACCAGATGGGGACGGAGATTGTGCATGCGTTGCGCGAGATTTCGGTCGAGATCCAGCGCGGCGAGTATGTGGCGATCATGGGTCCGTCCGGTTCGGGCAAATCGACTTTGATGAATCTGATCGGCTGTCTCGACACGCCCACGGACGGGGAATACGAATTGAACGGCATTCGGGTCAGCGAGATGGACGACAATCGCCTCGCCGAAGTACGGAACAAGGAAATCGGGTTTGTGTTCCAGACCTTCAACCTGCTGCCGCGCTCGGATGCCTTGCGCAACGTGGAACTCCCTTTGATTTACTCCGGCATGCCTTTGGAAACGCGGCGCCAAGTTGCATTGGACGCTTTGACCAAAGTAGGCCTTGGCGATCGCGTTCATCATCGTCCCAACGAATTATCGGGCGGCCAACGGCAACGCGTGGCGGTGGCCCGGGCGCTGGTCAATCGCCCGTCCATTCTGCTCGCCGACGAACCGACGGGAAATCTGGATTCCCGGACCGGCATGGAAATCATGGGCTTGTTCGAGCAACTCTGGAAGCAAGGCAACACCATCATTCTCGTCACTCACGAAGAGGAAGTGGCCCGGCAGGCGCGACGCATCATCCGCATCCGCGACGGCCTGATCGCCAGCGATGAACAAACGCCCGGGCTCGGCAATGGCAAGCTGCCTCCGCCGATTCCCACGCTGACGCCGACACGCACTTGAGCGCCGCATGAACTTCTTCACCGAACTGAAGGAAGGTCTGGCGATTTCCTGGGACGCCATCCGCGCGAACAAACTGCGATCGATTCTCACCACACTGGGCATTGTCATCGGCATTGTCACGGTGACCTTGATGGGCACGGCCATCGAAGGTTTGAATCGCGCCTTTGTCCAAAGCATTTCCTTCATCGGCGCCGATGTCTTGTATGTGCAGCGCTCCGACTGGTTTGTTCGTTCCCACGCGGAGTGGATTCAAATGCAGAAGCGCCGGAAAATCACGCTTCCGCAAATAGACGCCTTCGAACGCCAATTCACGATGGCCGTGGCCGTCGCGCCCAGCGCCAATACTCAGGAAACGGTGAAGTTTGAAAAACGCAGCGCCGACAATGTCGCGATCATTGGAACGACCGACCAGTTCCTGATCACCAGCGGCGTCGCCATTCAAGAAGGACGATTTCTTTCCGCAGCCGAATCCGACGGCGGCCGGCCGGTCTGTGTCATTGGTTTCACCGTGGCGACGAATCTGTTCCAAGGCGCCTCTCCGCTGGGCAGCAAAATCATGATCGACGATCGTCCGATGGAAGTGGTCGGTGTGCTGGAAAAACACGGCGGTTTGCTGGACACCGGCGGCGTGGACAATCAGGTCATGATTCCCCTGCCCCAATTCACCGCCGCGTTCCGCCGAGATCCCGACTACGACCTGCAAGTAAAAATTAAAAACGTGGAACAACTCGAAGATGCAAAAGCGGAATTGCGCGCCACCATGCGCAAAGTTCGTCGCTTGTCGCCAACCGACGCGGATGATTTCTCGATCAATCAGCAAGACCAGGTGCTCGATCTGTTCCACAAAGTGGCTGGAACCATTGCCGCCGTCGGCTTGTTTGTCACCGGACTCGCGCTCTTCGTTGGCGGGATTGGCATCATGAACATCATGTTCGTTTCCGTTGCCGAGCGCACCCGCGAGATCGGCATTCGCAAAGCCATCGGCGCGAAACGCCGCACCATTCTACTGCAGTTCCTGATCGAAGCCGCGAGCATCTGCCTGATTGGCGGGATTGTGGCGTTGGCGATCGCCTGGCCGCTGACCCTGGTGATGCAGAAATTCCTGCCGGCCAGCTTGTCACCGACGGTGGTGAGCATTGCGCTGCTGGTGTCATTGATAACCGGCCTCGTTTCCGGCTTCTTCCCTGCGTGGCGCGCCGCGCGCATGAACCCGGTTGACGCCCTGCGCAGCGAATGAAATCCAAAACCAACATTGGGTTCGCCACCGAAATGCGGGAAAGTTTTCTCATGGCCATGGGCGCACTGGCGGCGCACAAGTTGCGCTCCGCACTGACGCTGCTGGGCGTGCTGGTCGGTGTTTTCTCGATCATTGTGGTGATGACCGCGATGCGCGTGATGCAAAAGGATATCGAGGCCAAGATCAGCCAGTTGGGCAGCCAGACGTTCATGATTCGCAAATGGCCCGGCCTTCATTTCGGTGGCCCCGCCGGTTTCGAAAAGTTCTGGCGCCGCAAAAACATCACCTTTTCCGATGGCAAACGTCTTCAGGAAAAAGCCACGCTGCCCGCCAGCATCGGGCTCGAAACCTCTTTCTGGGCCGGCGAAGTTCAAACGCGCTACAAAGCGAGCGCGCCCACTGTGAGGCTCTTTGGCGAAACGCCCGGCAGCTTTTCCGCAAAAAACTGGGATCTCGCCGAGGGCCGGATGTTGATGGATGCCGATGTCGAGGGCGCGCGCGACGTCTGCGTGCTCGGCAGCGGTTTGGCGAAAAGCGTTTTTCCCCTCGGTTCGGCTGTCGGTGAAAAATTGAAAGTGGACGGAATCAACTACACGGTCATCGGCGTGTTGGAATCCAAAGGCGGTTCGCTCGGCGGAGATCAGGATAACTTCGCGGTGGTGCCGATCACGACCGGCTCCAACCGTTACGGACGCTGGGGCCGCAGTCTGAACATCCTCGTGCAGGCTCGTGATCAGGCCAGCTACGACAGCACCGTCGAGCAAGTGCGAGGACTGCTGCGCGTCATTCGCAAAGTGCCGCCGGGCGAGGAAGATGATTTTGAAATCTCGTCCAATGACTCGATGATCACGCAGTTCCAAACCTTCACGCAGGCGCTGCGCTTGGGCGTGGCGGTCGTCAGTTCCATTTCCTTGATCGCCGCCGGCATTGGCATCATGAACATCATGCTGGTATCCGTGACCGAACGAACGCGCGAGATCGGCATCCGCCGCGCGATCGGAGCGAAGAAGCGAAACATCATGGCGCAATTCATCATGGAAGCCGTGATCCTTTGCGAAGTGGGCGGCGTGATCGGCGTTGTGCTGGGAATTCTTGGCGGCAACGCGCTCGCCTTTCTCCTGAAACTGACTCCAGTAATCCCGCTCGATGGGATCGTCATGGGACTGGTGATCTGTTCGATCGTCGGCATTGTCTTCGGCACCTACCCGGCCTACAAAGCCGCCAACCTCGATCCGATCGAATCCCTCCGATACGAGTGATCCCGCCATTCGGCTGTCGGGCGACAAACCACGCGTAGCTCTACAGCTGTAAATCCTCCCTTGACATTCTTTACAATTGTAAAGATGTTGCACCGGTAAACGTTGGAGTTGCTTATGCCCAAACCTAAAATCGAACTCACCGAAGCCGAATGGAGCGTCATCAAAGCCGTCTGGGAAAAGGAACCCTGCACGGCGCCCGACATTCAGCAAAAGCTCGCCAAGCGAACGGCGTGGACCTACAGCACGGTTCGCACCTTGATGGATCGCATGGTCAGCAAGGGCCTGCTCAGAGCCGACAAGAAGCGGAACATCACGATTTACCATTCCGCCGTGTCCCGGGCGCAGGCTCAGAAAGGCGAGCTGCTTTACGCGCTGAAGCACGCCTTCAACGGCGCTTTGAGCCCGCTGGTGCAATGCCTGTTGGACACCAAAGACGTCACTGCGGATGAACTCAAAAACATTAAACAGATCATTGCCGATCATGAGAAGCGGACCGGCTCCAAGAACAGGAGCAAGCCATGAACACCTTTGTTCAGAATTTTACCTCGGACGAGTGGACACTGCTTGTCAAGGCACTCCTGCACACGCTTTGGCAAGGCGGGCTCGTGGCCCTTCTGCTCGGGGCCGCTCTGAAGTTTTGCGCGAATCCGGGGCTGCGCTACCGCTGTTCGCTCGGCGCACTTGCCACCGTGCTGCTCGCGGGACTTGTCACGTGGGCCACACTCGCCCGCCCGCTTGAAAAGCCCGTGACGGTGCCGGGCATCGCTTCCACTTTTTCCAGCGCCAAGGGGATCCATCAGACAGGGGAAACGCCGAGCGTGATTGTCATCGCCACCGTGCCGAAAAGCCCGCCGCCAGCGTCGTCCCGGTGGACGGCCTGGTTGGCGTTAGCTTGGCTGGGAGGTGCAGGGTTGATGCTGCTGCGCGCGGGAGCGCAAGTCGCCGGTGCCGAGCGCTTGCGCCGCTCTTGCCAACCACTGAACGATCCATCCATCAACGCGCTCGTGCAGGAGGCCCGGCGCGCCATCCGGGTGACGCGTCCGATTCGGGTGGCCGTTACCGACAAGCTAACTTCGCCGGCCGTTGTCGGCGTGCTGATGCCGTCCCTGATTCTGCCGCTCTCACTCGTTACCACGCTTTCACACGAGCAAATCCGTTTCATTCTGCTGCACGAACTGGCGCACATTCGTCGCGGCGATTACCTCGCGAACCTGTTTCAACTGTTTGCTGAAGCCCTGCTCTTCTTCAACCCCGCCGTGTGGTGGATCAGCCATCAGATCCGCCGCGAACGCGAAGCGTGTTGCGACGCGCTCGCCATTCAACTCAGCGGCGCGCCGGCGGATTATGCGCGAACGCTCGTCCACGTGGCGGAAAGCATTCTGACTCCTCCGCCGGCTGCCGCGCCAGCCTTTGGCGAGAAGCACGAACCGTCGTCGCTGACGGATCGCGTTCAACGCCTGCTCGTCCCCGGCTACCGCCCTGCCCTGCGACTCACTTGGCGCGCCATGCTCACCGCGCTGTTGCTCGGCAGCGCGCTGCTGGCAATTTCCGCCGTCGGCACCCGCGTCACGGTGGCCGCCGCCGCAAAATTTCTCACGCCGAAGGAGCGCATTGAGCGAATCGAAAAGAAGATGACTGAATACGGGCAGAAACCCGGAGCTTTGCCCCTGAATTCGGACTGGAGCCAAATTGGCCAGGTTGAAGTCACCGGGAAGGTTCGGACGGAAGATGGTTCTGCTCTGCCAAAATGGACGACGCTGTATCTTCATTCAGACTTGGCCGGTTCTCCATACAGTTCGGCTATTTCAGCCAAAGACGGAATTATCAAGGCCAGCATCCGGCAGGGAACTCTTGTCATCGGGGGCGAACTACCCGGTTACGCGCCCACCGTTATTGGACCGTTCGAAACGTTGGGGAGCAATCATCTGGATAATCTTGAACTGGTTTTCCAGCGTGGCTTTCCCGTGCAGATTCAGAGTGTGGATGCCGTATCCGGAAAGCCCATTGCGAACGCCCGATTCCGCTGCCGGTTCTGGCTTCCGTCGAATTTGCGGTCAACGACCTCCAGAAACGCGGAAGCGGCAGCAGATGCGACGGGAATCGCCACGCTGGAGCACTGCGCCAGCTTGCCGTTAAACGTCACCCTCCTTGCGCCGGGGTACGAACTGACTGAGAAAAGATTTGAGCCACTCAAACCAGGTCAAACGCTGACCCTTTCCGCCAGGCGCGGCCTGGTCACCTCCGGAACGGTTCTGGACAAGGTCACCGGAAGCCCAATTTCTGGCGCCACGATTCTGCTGTTTTACCAAGAAGGTCCGACGACGCTCGGCAACGGATGGGATACCGACGACGCAAAACTTGCCATCACCGACAGTCAAGGAGCCTTCACGCTGCATCAACTGCGTTCGGACTCGCTTTACTGGCTTGGCGTGACGGCACCCGGGCGTGAATCGCTGTTGCTGGGCGAAGTTCACGCCGGCCAAACGAATCTGGTGGCTCGTTTGGGACCAACGCTGGTGGTGCACGGACGCATTCTCGGCGACTTGGAAAGCCTGCGCCAATCCGACGGCAAAATGACTGTCGGCGTCGAAATCCTGCAAAGCCAAATCCAAAACAGCCGCGAGACGTGGAACACAGCCATCAATGTGAAGGTCCATGATAACGCGGGTTATTTTGAATTCACCAACCGTATTGCCGGGTTGGTGAAGGTCACCGCCGGCGGTCGCAGCTTCGACCGCGACATCGAAGCACCCGTGGATGATTGGGTCATTGATTTGAATGCCGCGACGGAAGCCGCCAAAGTTGCCGCGGCTGCGGTCGCGAAGCGCGAAGTAATCTTCCGCTTCAAGGATTCCACCGGCATTCCGCTGAAAGGTGTGGTCAGCGTCAGCATTCCGGACAGCCTCGAAGAAGGCCATCTGACCGCGCACAGCAAGGACTTGGAAATCAAAAACGGCGAAGTGCGGGCGGAGATGCCCATCGGCGGGCGCACCTCGATCGAACCGAAACAAACGGTGGGATACTGGTTCAAGAACTATTTCTCCAGCATTGTCGTCAGTAATGGCGCGGGACCGATGATCGTTGAAGTCCCGGTCATTCCAGCAGGTGCCATCTACGCCACCGCTCGAACAGCGAGTGGCCGTATCGCCGGAGAGTTGTCCTTCAGCGTCGTTCAGTTGAAGCGTTCACCTTTACGTGACGAAAACACATCGCTCGGCGGTTCTGATAATTATTCCGGCAGTGCGGCCCGCAAATGGGTTTCGGGACCGTTGCCGCTGGGCGGGACGTATCAGATCGTCGGCTGGAGCAAAAACGCCTTCTGCAAAAGCAAACCGATCACGCTCACGGATGAGAAACCCGACGCGGAGGTAGAACTGCAATTCCCCGCCGGACAGATTCTCGAAGGGCGCTTGTTAGACCCTGCTGGCAATCCGGTTCGTAATACCGAAGTGAAAGCATCCTTTTCCATCAGCGAACACGGCTTCGGCTTAACGTCCACCTACACGGATCTCAATGGAGCGTTTCGTTTCGAAAACACCACACCGGACGTCGGCCAGTACTCGGTGGAAGTCAGCAGCCCCGGCTGCCGCGCGGAAATCGTCAAGGTGGATTTCAGTCGACTCCCCCTGACGATCCGGCTCAAGCCCGGTCTGAAACTCACAGGGCAAGTGATCGAAGCGGAGACCGGCAATGTGATCCCAAACGCCGAACTCCGCGCATGGAGTCACGATCCCAGTGGCAGGATTCCCCAGCAAACGACGCGCACGGACACGGAAGGACGTTTCGAGTTCGATACATTGAGCGACGCGACCTACCAGATTTTCGTCGAAGGCGCGAACTACGCCGATACACGTCGCGCACAAGAGTTCATACCCGGCAAATCCGGCCCGCTCAAGCTGGAGATGAAGCTTTATCCCGGCAGCCGACTAGTTCCCTCGGCAGCACTGAAACAAACGGTTAAACAAAGCGACTTGGCCGCAAATACAATCGGGACCACCAATCGCCAGCCACTTCGCAGGTTCAAGGTCGACCCTAAAATCTTCACCAATTCCAGCAACCCGCCTGATCTCCAATCCGCTGCACTCAAGTTTTTTTCGGAACGCGGCGTGGATCTTTCCCCAGAAACCGGAAAGGATATTTTCTACAGCGACAGCCGAGGCGAACTTCTGATTCGCGCCACAACAGCGGAACTGGACCGAGTGGAAAAAGCTCTACTCTCAGCCCAAGCCCACCCGCAGGTGAACATAAAAGCCACGATCGTCCAGATAGTGCAACACGACATTCGCCAGTTGCTCGGTTCTGTCGGACTCTCCAATTTTTCCGCCGCGGTTTCCTCCAAAACTGGGATGCAGCAAGGAAGCGCGATCATCCCGGCGGCGCAGTTTCAGAAATTGCTTTTCGCTCTGGAACGGCACTCGGACGCCAATGTCTTTAGTCAGAACGAACTCACCACCTTGTCCGGTAGAGGGGCGCAGATCCAAGTTCTGGATTTTCCTTCAGCTCTCACCAACCTCCTATCCAAACCAGCGCAGCCAAATGCTCCGCGGGTCATCCGATTGGTTAACCTGAATGGTATGCTTGCTACGAACGTTCCGGAAGGTGTTTTGTCCGGTCCGACCCTGGATGTGATTCCCACGGCATTGTCGGATGGCTACACGATTGATCTGAATCTGACCACGTCGCTGAGTGAATTCCTGGGTTTTGAAAAACCATCAACACCCATTTTTCGTTTGCATCAGATGGCCAGTCACGCCGTTGTATGGGACGGGCAGACGGTGGTGCTGTTCGGCAACGCTCCTGAAACGCAGAAATCCCCCACGACCAGAACTGATTACCAAGAAAAATCATTTCTCGTCTTCGTGACGACAACCCTGATTGACAGTCGCGGCGCACGTCTCCATTCCGACGCTGAAATGCCCTTCGCGCAAAACCAGATACCAGCCCAAAGAGAAAGCACGTCCCCTCGCTCGAGCCGCTGATAAAACCGGAGGAGACCGCAGATTCAAACCGACGACCGCGTCAACTTGAGCCCAAAGAACCGGCGACTCCTTGACGAGCCAACCGATCGACGTTCAGAGTTTCGCCCCTGAATATCCCATGCGTTGTTTGAGCGAATGGCTGATGACTTTCAAGGTGAGTTCGATGGGCAGGATCGGCTTGGCAATCAGATCGTCACCGGTGCGCAGAACGGCCCGGGCGCGCGCTTCAAATTCCATGTAACTGGTGATGAAGATCACCGGCAATTTTTCAAGGCTCGGAATCCGACGCATCTGTTCGCAAAGCCGAATGCCATCCATCCCCGGCAGATTGATGTCGAGGAGCGCCAGATCGTAGGAATGTTGCTTCAACTTCTCCAGCGCGGCGAACGGGTCCAGCACGCTGGTGGCGGTCAGATGATAACGCCGGAGTGCCAGCAGCAGCGCACGATTGGACACCGCGTCGTCATCGACAACCAGAATCGACGTGGGCGAAAGGCATTGTTCATCGGCCTGATCCGCGCGGCTCAAACAATCCGCGAGCAACGCCGTCGTGGTAGCAACCGTATGCCGGGAGGATTCGTTGATATTCGCCGGCTTTTCCTGAAGCTCAAAAAGCAAGGCCTCGAACGCGCCGGTCAACTGGGCAATGCGATGGCATCCCGCCATGCCGGTCATGTGCGTGAGGAATCCGATCTTCCGGCTGAGCATCGCCAGTTTGAGGTTACGATCCGTCAACTCGGTCGCATTGAGAAAATCCTGGCTGACCTGATTCAAGGTTCTCGTGATCGTGGAAATCTGTTCGAAGAAATCGCGGCGAATGCGTCTGCCAAAGGCGGCGGCACTTTCACGCGTTTCCATCTCCGGCGAATGATGACTCGGAGAGTGAGCAGGTTTGGGTTCGACGCGCGAGGGAGCGGCGGGTTGAACTGGTAAAACCTTGGCCGGTTCGGCGTTGCCAAAAATTTTGGAGATCGTTTCGATCAAATGGTTGGGAGTGACGGCGGACTTCAGCAGCATCTCTTCAACACCCAAGGCCGCGAGTTGTTCGCCGGTGTTGTTGAGAAAGGCATTGGAGAAAACAATAACCCGCGTGGCCTT
>JBQCEJ010000541.1:0-7885 GCA_051960355.1 Verrucomicrobiota bacterium
CGCAATGACAATTCCCTTGTCCTTCAGCATCTGGACGACTTCCTGATCGGACAACGGTTTGGCAGTGTCTTCCTTTTTGAAGATGTCGGAAATCATGTCCTTGACGCTGGTATTGGACAATCCATCGCCATTGGCGGTCTGAATGCCGGCGGTGAAGAAATACTTCATTTCATAGATGCCTTGCGGCGTATCCATGTATTTGCCGGAAACAGCACGACTGACGGTGGTTTCATGCACGCCAACGACTTCGGCGACCTGAACCATGGTCAGCGGCTTGAGATAGGCCACGCCTTTTTCCATGAATTCCCGCTGCCGTTTCACGATTTCCTTGCCGATGTTCATGATCGTCTGCTGACGTTGGTGCAGACTCTTGATCAGGAATTTGCCGGCGCGGATTTTTTCCCGAATGTAATTGCGGACTTCGCCGACGTTTTCCCCCTGCGACATCAGATCCTTGTAGGTATTGCTGATGCGAAGGTGCGGAATGTGTTCGTTGTTGGTGGTGACAACGAAGTCATCCCCGTCGCGTTGGACAAAAACTTCCGGCAAAACGAATTGATCGTTGTCCGGCAGAAAGGCGCGACCCGGTCGAGGTTCAAGCCGGGCGAGGTTTTCCAATGCATCCTGAACTTCGTCCACTTCGACTCCCGCGCCCTTGGCTATTTCGGGAATGCGCCGTTTGCCCAGCGCTTCCATGAATTCCTTAACAATCCGGTATTCCAGCGTGTCTTGACGCCCGCTGCGTTCCAGTTGCAGAAGCATGCATTCCTGCAGGTCCCGCGCGCCCACTCCGGGCGGATCAAAGGTCTGGATGGCTTTCAACACTTCCAGAATTTTCTCGGCGGGCAAACCAGTGGTGGTGGCCAACTCTTCGACGGAAGCTTTGAAGTAACCGTAGTCATCGATGTTGCCGATGATCATTTCAGCGATCGGCCATTGATCTTCAGGCACACTCGATTCCCGAACCTGCTCCAGAAGCATCTCCTGAAGGGAAGTTCCAGCCACGAGCGAATCAAACATGAACTGGCGTTTTTCCTCGTCTTCGGCTGAAAAACGGGAGGGCGCGTTGGTTTGGGCGAAATGATCACGCCACTCCTGATCCAATTGCACCAACCGCTCAAATTCGATCTGAAAATCGTCTGGCTGCTCTTTGGGAGGGTTCTCCGTCGCCGGATCAAAGTTGACGTCCTCCGGCGGTTCCGTGGGATCCGACACCTCGCTCAGCGGTTCGCCGTCCTTGTCCCGCTCCTGGAGATCCATCTCGGTCGCGGGTGCCTCTTCGAGAACTGGATTTTGCTGAAGTTCCTGCTCCACGAGCGCTTTAAGCTCGAGCGTGGGCGCTTGCAGCAGCGCGAGCGAATGCTGGAGCTGGGGCGCCAGCACCATTGACTGCGATAGCCGTTGCGACAGTTGTAAACCCTGTGCCATGTATGGCCAGTAATCTAGAGGGCGTCCCCTAAAGCACAAGTCTGAACTGGCACGACACTCGCTGAGCAGCGGCTCTTTTCAGGCATTTACGAAGAATCAGGCGGGCCTACGCCAGACCGCCGGCGGGAACTCCACGGTCGATTAAACCTTTGGAAAGTGCATAGCGCGTTAAGCCGGCGACATCATGAATATTCAACTTGTTCATGACCTGCTGCCGATGTTTATCCACCGTTTTGTTGCTGATGCAAAGTTCAGCGGCGATCTGCTTATTGGAAAAACCTTCGGCGATCAGTTGCAGAACTTCCGCTTCACGCGACGTCAGCTCGATGCTTTTCTTGACCGGCTGCCCATTGGCGAAGGCTTCGCGACATTGATCGCGCAATCGCTTTGCAATGGTCGGGCTGAAAAACGCGTTGCCCTTTTGCACCTCGCGGATTGCCTTGAGCAAATCGTTCGCCGCCGTCTGTTTCAGCAAATAACCCGAAACACCCGCCTCGGTCATCTGCTGCACGCAATCGTCATCGCTGTAGGACGTCAGCACCAAGACCTTGGTGCCAGGCACGTTCTTAAGAATCTGGCGAGTTGCTTCGAGGCCATTGAGCAACGGCATCGCGACGTCCATGACCACGACATCGGGTGGTGTTTTGCGCGCCATCTGAACGGCAATGCGACCATTCTCTGCTTCACCGATGACATCGATGTCCTCTTCCGGCCCGAGCAGCGCTTTAAGTCCTTGGCGGACAACAGTGTGATCATCAACGAGTAGAACAGAGATTTTTTTCATGAGTCCGATTCTTTTAACAGTCGCACGCGCATCCCTGAATGGGGTGTGAACCCCACGACGAGTTGTTAAGCCGTTTTTTTGCAATCACCAGGCAACGGAAAAATCGTTGCCCGCCCGGGCGCCGCTTAATAACGTCAGCCGGTGCCTGTTCATCTCACCATTCTCGGAAGCGGTTCTGCGGGAAATTGCGCCTACGTCGAAACGCCCGAAGCCCGTATCCTGGTGGACGCTGGTTTCAGCACGCGCCAGATTCGCGAGCGTCTGGCCACCATTGGCCGCACCCCCGAGAGCCTCACGGGAATTCTCATCACGCATGAACACAGCGATCACATTCAGGGCTTGACGGTTTTGGCCCAGAAACTTCGCATCCCGGTTTACTGCAATCGCCCCACCCACGACGCCATCCAATTTCAACTCGATGTGAAATTTGATTGCCGCTTGTTTGCCACCGGCTCGAGTTTTGAGATCGGCGATGTGGTGGTGGAAACCTTTTCGATTCCGCACGATGCGCAAGATCCCGTCGGTTTTTTGCTCCGCGCACCGGGAACGAACATTGGCTTTCTGACAGATCTTGGCCACGCCACCAAGCTCGTGCTCGAACGCGTTCGGTGCGCCAACGTGCTGGTGCTCGAAGCCAATCACGACGTCCAATTGCTGCAAGACTGCCCCCGTCGTCCGTGGAGCCTCAAGCAACGAATCCTCGGTCGCCACGGCCATCTCTCGAATGAAGCCGCCGCCGACGCCGCCCAGGAAATTATGTCGGCTGAGTTGCGCCATCTCTACCTCGGCCACCTCAGCCGCGAGTGTAATCGCCCGGAACTCGCGCACGCCGCCATGAAAACGCGACTGGAAAAAATCGGCGCCACGCACGTCGCCCTGGCCGTCGCGCGCCAGGATGCGCCCGCGCCGATGCTTTCCTTGTAAGCCTAACCTCGTTTGCCAGTCCACAGCGTCCTCATGTTTCACCTGCGAAAAATTGAATCGGTCGATCTTCCCGAGCTCGAACCGTATCGCACGATGCGCCGGCCGCTGGAACATCGGGAGCAAGGCATTTTCGTGGCTGAAGGAGAAAAGGTTGTGCGCCGATTACTCGAAAGCGATTTTACCGTTGTCTCGGTCGTGCTTCCCGAAAAGTGGCTTCCAGAGTACGAGCCGTTGCTACGCTCGCGCCCGGAGAAGGACATTCCGGTGTTCGTGACCGAGGTCAACCTGCTTGAAAATCTAGTGGGCTTTCCCCTGTTTCAAGGCGTGTTGGCCATCGGCCGAATCCCAGCGCCGGAATCATTGAGCCAAGTCCTGGCGCGCATTCCGAGGCCGAGGTTGTTCGTCGCGGTGGATGGACTCACCAACGCCGAAAATCTCGGGCTGATTGTGCGCAACTGCGCCGCCTTCAATGTGGGCGCGGTGCTCATTGGCGAAACGTCCTCCAGCCCGTTCCTTCGCCGCGCGGTCCGCAATTCCATGGGAACTATCTTTCAATTGCCCGTCGTTGAAACTTCCAATCTTCGCGAAACGCTCGGCGAACTTCGCGCGCAAGGCGTTCGCTGCATTGCCGCGCATCCACATGTGGACGGGCACACCGTCTGGGAAGCGGATTTCAAGGGCGATTGCTGCATTCTGTTTGGCAGTGAAGGTCACGGTTTGTCGCCCGAAATCTTGAAACTCTGCGATGAAGCCGTCGCGATTCCCATGCCGCCCACAGTAGACTCGCTCAACGTCGGCGCTGCGGCGGCTGTATTCCTTTACGAAGCCAGCCGGCAACGTGCCAAAAGCTGATTTGAATTCGGAGCTTCCACAGCGTTATTGGTTCCCTGCTCCATCGTTCAACCGAGCTGGACGAAACAGCGCATTGCTTTCGCAACTGGCAAGGGGATATTCTGAGCGTAAGCCACTGAAACAGCAGAATCGTCGAGCAACAATCTCAAACGTATGAACCAGCTGGAACAACTCAAGCAGTTCACCAAAGTCGTCGCCGATACAGGCGACTTCGCCACGCTCCAAGAATACACGCCGCAGGACGCCACCACGAATCCGTCCCTGATTTTCAAGGCGGCTCAGATGCCCGGCTACAAACATCTGCTGGACCGGGCCATTGCCGATGCACGCGGTTCCAGCTTGTCGGGCCCTGCGCTCGTGAACGAAGTGATGGATCGATTGCTGATCCTTTTCGGCGTGGAAATTCTCAAGATCGTCCCCGGCCGCGTCTCGACGGAAACCGATGCCAACCTTGCCTTCAACACCGACGGATTGCTCGCCAAAGCGCATCGCTTTATCTCGCTTTACGAACAACACGGAATCGGACGCGAACGTATTCTGATCAAGATCGCTACCACTTGGGAAGGCGTTCGCGCGGCTGAAGTCCTGCAAAAGGAAGGCATCAACTGCAACATGACGTTGTTGTTTTCGCTCGCCCAGGCAGTGGCTTGTGCGCAGGCAGGCGCCAAGTTGATTTCACCGTTCGTCGGACGCATTCTCGACTGGCACAAAGCCAAAACCGGAAAGGATTTCGCCCCGGCGGAAGATCCCGGCGTTCAGTCGGTCCAGGAAATCTACACCTATTACAAGAAGTTCGACCATGCGACGGAAGTCATGGGCGCGAGCTTTCGCAACAAAGGGGAAATCCTGGAACTGGCCGGCTGCGACCTGCTGACCATCAGCCCGCAACTGCTGGGTGAACTCAAGTCCGGCACAGAAGCCATTGAGCGCAAGTTGCGACCCGAATCGGCCAAGGCAAGTCGATTGGAGCGGCTCAATTTGGACGAAAAGAAATTCCGCTGGCTCTTGAACGAGGATGCGATGGCGACCGAAAAAACCGCTGAAGGCATCCGCCAGTTCAACGCCGATGCGGTGAAGCTGGAACAATTCATCACTGCGAAACTGTAATCACCGAAACCATGGATGCTGACGAGAGAGAAATTTGCGAGTTTCTGTCCACCTCCCCGGGACAATTTGTGGCGCTCCGAGAAATCGCCCGCAAAGCCGGCGGCAAGTGGCGCTATCGAGAGGACGCGAACTGGGCGAGCGCTGTTTTGATTCGCCTGGTTGAAAGGGGCGCCGTCGAAGCCGACTCGTCTGGCCACTTTCGATTGGTGCCGGTCAAAGAGAAAACCGCGAAGACCAAGTGGATTTCACCGCAGATGCAAGCCATTCTCAAGAAGAGCGGACAGAAGTTTGATGCGGGAAAATAGGGGCGAGAAAGCTGAGCAGTTTACCGGGCCATGGCTTTTTGGTCCCTCACATGCCGGACGCGCCGTTCGTGCGCCGCGTGGTTCAAGATATTCTTCACCTCGTCATCCGTGATCGGCAGGAAATTCGCATACCAGGTTCCCACGGCAAAGAACGGCTCGGGAGTTTCTCCGCAGATCACTTCATCCACTTCCGTGCGGAAATGGTCGCAGGTCTCCTTCGAACCAATAGGCACGGCGACGGTCAGGTAAGCAGGATTCTTCTGTCGCAACGCCCGCACTGCGGCGCGCATGCTGGAACCGGTGGCCAGGCCATCATCCACGAGAATCACCGTCCGCCCCTCGATCTGCGCCGGTTCGCGATCTCCCCGATACGCGCGTTCGCTTCGTAGCAGTTCTTGTTCTTCTTCGCGCGTGATGGCTTCGATCGCTGACATCGGAACGCGCAATCGTTGCACCAGTTCCTCATTGAGCACGCGTACGCCACCGGACGCGATCGCGCCCATGGCCAGTTCGTCATAGCCCGGCACACCGAGCTTGCGCACGACGAAGACGTCCAAGGCGGCGTTCAACTCGCGCACAACTTCCAACGCCACAGGCACTCCGCCCCGCGGCAACGCAAGAACCAGAAGCGAGGGATCATTCGCATGATGAATCAGCTTCTTTGCCAAAAACCTGCCGGCGTCCGGTCGATCTTGAAAGAGCGGTCCCATAATCAAGTAGCTCGATGCGTCATCGGATGCAGATGGTCTTCAAACCATTCCAACGCCATTTGCGCCACCCTTTCCAACGTGCCGGGCTCCTCGAAAAGATGCGTGGCCCCGGGAATCAGCCGCAACGCTTTCTCGCAATGAAGTTGATCGTAAGCTTCTTCGTTGAGGCCGATCACTGGCGTGTCGTTCTTGCCAACGATCAGCAACGTGGGCGCGGTCACCCGTCCGAGCGCATCGGCCGCCAGATCAGGGCGGCCACCGCGCGAAACGACAGCACCGATCGTTTCGCGCAGTTCCGCCGCTGCTACCAGCGCCGCAGCGGCACCGGTGCTGGACCCAAAATAGCCGACAGTGATGTCGCTGGACGTCGCGCGATCCACAGCCCAGTGCGTTGCGGCCACCAATCGTTCTGCGAGGAAAGGAATATTGAAACGCAGATGCCGCGTGTAGGCTTCGGCTTCCTCTTCATCGGCCGTTAATAAATCGAAAAGCAACGTTCCAAGTTTACCCTGCCGCACCGTCCGCGCCACCGCCTGATTACGCGGGCTATGGCGACTACTGCCGCTGCCATGCGCGAAGATTACAAGACCCAAGGCATCGTCGGGCATAATCAGCTCTCCAGACAGATGCACGCCTTTCAACGGAATTCTGACTTCGTTTGTGGCCATGATTATTATCCTTGATCCATTTTCGCCTCAATTAACCGCCGCAAGATCAGGTTTTCAAACCCCTTAACCACCCCATTTCAGCTGGGAATGGAACTCCTCGAAATAACCAGATCGCTTCCGATTAGCGTCTTGCGTCGGATGAAAAATGCTGCAACCTGTCCTGCTTGATGAAGTTTTTTCAACTTGAAGACTCGCGACGGACCGCGCTTTGGATTTGGCTGCTGGTGAGCGCAATCACTTCCCTCTCTTTGCCAGCAGCAGCGGCTTTGAACGCCGGCGAAATCGTTGAGAAAGCCGTAGCGCGATCGCAGCGCACCGAGGGGGCGGCACCCGCAAGTTTCAACTACACCAAGGTCACGCTCACCGAAGAATTTGATTCCGGCGGCAAAATCACCGACCGCAAACAGCGGGTGTACGATGTTTCCTACCGATCCGGACTAACCCGCGCGCAGCTCAAGGAAATCAACGGTCACGCACCCAATTCCGAGGATCGGAAGAAGCAGCTTGAAAACGAAATGGGACTGAGCCGGCTGCTCGGCCAACCCAAAGACGCGCGCGGCGACAACCGCGAAACGTTCCTCACGCCGGAACTGGTGGACCGTTTTCAATTTCGGCTCGTGGGCACGGTCGCTGTCAATGGCCGTCCCGCTTATCAACTCTCGTTCCGACCGAAAAGCCCGGAGCCGCCGGTGCATCGCCTCATTGATCGGCTGTTGAACCGCATTTCGGGAACGCTGTGGATCGATCAGGAGGAGTTTGAGATCGCCCGCACGGACATCGTTCTGAATTCCGAAGTCAACCTGCTCGGCGGCTTGGCAGCATCCCTGAAAAAGCTGAGTTACACACTGGTGCGCACGCGGGTTGCCGACGGCGTCTGGTTCAACACGCTGTCCAGCGGCGATTTTGAAGGCCGCAAGCTGTTCGAGTTTGCGCGGATCAAAACGCAATCCGAAGCCATCCACTTCCAACCTGCGAATTGACGACGACTTTGGAACTTCGCCCCATCCTCCCGTTGCATCACGGGAAAAAGACACCGAGAGGTGAAGGTCAATGACTCACAGTGTTATTTCGGTGTTCATATTAGATGGAGTGTCAACTCCCTTGCGG
>JBQCEJ010000542.1:0-2303 GCA_051960355.1 Verrucomicrobiota bacterium
CGAGTATGCCAACCCGGTCGATTACCACCATCCCTACGCTTCCATGGCGCGCTTTGCCCAGGCGCTGGCACTCCAATACGACGCCAATCGCACGCGCCACGCTTATTACCGTCAACTGCGCCTGCTCCATGAACATCTGCGCTGTGATCCGGCCTCGCTCACCGAAGACCAACTGCGCGATTACTTCCCCTTCGTCAAACTCAAGAAGCAGTGGCGGCCCAAGACCCTTCGCCAGGCGCTGGCTGCCGCGCGCCTGTTTTATATCGACCTGCTGCAACGGCCCGGGTGGACGATCTTCTCCCAGATCCGCACGCGCGATCACGACACCTTGCCCGCCGTGCTCTCGCGCCAGCAGGTTCATGCGCTGCTCTCCCACATCCGCCTGCGCCGGCGCGCATCTGCACACGATTCAGCGGCTGCTGGTGCACCCACTGCGCGTGCAGCTTCACACGGGAATGGCCGTGCAGTTCGAGGTGGAACCGCCGACCGAACCGGCGATGGTTCCGCGCTGTCCGCATTGCGGGGGCCAGGCGCGTCTGCGGGTCGCGTTTCAGGCCGCTCACCAGAAACGCGCACCGCCAGTTGACGCGGGTTCCAACTCCAGCTCCATGGCGGCATGAATCGCGCGCAGCAAAAATCAGAACCGCGCGCGGCCGCACCGCTCATGTCCCGACGCCATTCCCGCCGGTCTGGCGCGGGGAAAAACCGCCCGGGGCAATGGCTGTTCAAAAGTCAACGCGGGGCGGGAATACCGGCGGACGAGCTGAGCCGTGCTTTGGGGATGGATAAGTGGATCCTAAGTGGCCGTTTGCGGATGACTCCGACCCTCCCGGCTGAAACATAAGCGCCATAGGACGCGCTTTCCACTCCTTTAGTCTTTACCGGGCTTGTTCAACCAGTGGCGTGTTTGCTGGCTCCGCTGCGCTCCGCAGCAACACACCCTTCTGTGTTAGGCGTTTCCGGGCTCATGTAAATCTGCTCTGGCGCGATCTAACGCATCCACCATACGCTTCGCATCTGCTGCGGTCTTGTATCTGTCGTTCGGATGCGACGGCGCAGACCATGAGCAATCACCACTCACGGCTGCGCTCAACTCTATAATGCGCTCGAGTGCTAGCAACCAATCTCGATAGGTGGTCTCCACATCGAAACCAAGCGGTATCAGGCGCTCGCGAATGCCGTCGAGAACTCGCTTCCGCTGCTCCAGCATCAAATCGGCAGCTCGCTGCGCACACCGAGCACATCTTTCCGCTGGCGCGCTCTTCGTCATGCCGCAACAAATCGGCAACCGCCACAACCAGTCGGCAACGTCCTCATCCGTGATGCCAAGCACTGGCTCCAAAATGGAAATGCCCATTAACGTCGCTGGGAACGTGACACCCTGAAACGTAATCGGACGAAATTCGTAATCATCAAATGCCATAACGCGAGGAACGCCTAACGCCAAAACTCACCGACTGCCGCCGGAAACGGGCGCCGCCAGCGAATGCGACGTCCGAAGAAACCGGCGCATCCAAACTGCAACGCGGGGCCGCAGTTCGGTGCAGTGATCTGGTTCGGCAACCTCATATGCTCAGAATCGTAAACTCTGGATGCTCGAAATCGACGTAGGCGTTGCTCCAGAACTTGAGGCCGAAGTGCTCACAATACTCACTGACAGATTCAGCCTCGAACACATACCAAGGCTTCTCTCCTTCCCCGGCTACGTTTTTGCCCAGTGGCTCCGACTCGAAATCAAGTAATGCCCCCTCCTGGCGAATCCACTCTCCGTCCGCGAACTCAAGCGTCCGCAGATGCTGACCGGATCGGAAGATGCTGAGATGATAACCGGAACTGGTGGTCTGTGCGAAGGTCACGATCACCACTGTATCCAATCGCCGACTCATATCGAGAGCCAACTCGTGTAGCGGAGAGAAGCTATTGTAGAATGCCGTGAACCACCCTGTCTGCTCGGAGATAACTGCGAACTTCGTAGGAGCCGCACTCTCGGAGCAAATGAACTCATCGCCATAAAGGCGCCCGAACGTTTCTGCCGTGGTCTTGCTCACAGATACTCCGCGATGGGCAGACGCCAAATACCGCTCAAGGGATTCGACGACAGGTTCCTTGGCTGTTGTCTGAACGTGGAGTGCGCAATACGTACCCATGACGTGTTATCGTGCCGAACGACAGAACTGACCGAAGTGGCGGTCAACGCCGCTCCGACTACTCGGAAAACGTGAAACAACCAGACGCCTGAAACGGCAAGCGCCCGCCACTTTCGGTCCAGTGATTTTGTTAGGCCTTTTCATCTCTCCAGAGCG
>JBQCEJ010000543.1:0-4710 GCA_051960355.1 Verrucomicrobiota bacterium
ATCTGCGAAGAACCCATGCGCAGAGCAGAGCGAAGATGGGGTTTAACGGGGGACTAATCCGCGAACTCTTTCCCGTGCCAAAGCAAAGATTTTTAACGGCGCCTCAAATACCGCCTGTGCGCAAGCCCGCACTGCTCTCGATGATGCCTTTGGCGATGGCGTGCCGCGTCAAACCAGCGACATCATGAATGCCGAGTTTGTTCATTACCTGCTGGCGATGTTTCTCCACCGTCTTGATGCTGATGCACAGTTCGGCGGCGATTTGTTTATTGGCCCGGCCTTCGGCAATGAGTTGCAGCACTTCCGCTTCGCGCGTGGTGAGATGATCCGTCCGACGGCGGGCTGAGGGTTCGCTCCCGGCAGAAAAGGCTTCGCGGCATTGATCGCGCAATCGTTTGGCAATGGAAGGACTGAAGTAAGCGTTTCCGCGATGCGCTTCGCGGATGGCTTTGAGCAGATCATTGGCGGCGGTTTGTTTAATCAGATAACCCGCAGCGCCGGCTTCAGTGACCTGCTGCACATATTCGTCATCGCTGTAGGAGGAAAGCACGAGGACTTTGGTGGACGGCAACGCGTGGGTAATTTGCCGGGTGGCTTCCAGGCCGTTCAGTTGCGGCATTGCAATGTCCATGACCACCACATCCGGCAGAAGTTTCTTCACCATCTGAACCGCTGTGCGGCCGTCCCCGGCTTCGCCGATAATTTCGATATCATCTTCAGCCACCAGGAGCGCCCGCAGCCCCTGTCGCACCACGGTGTGGTCGTCCGCCAAGAAAACGGTTATTTTTTGCATAATCTTTACTGGGTAAATTCATACTATCGTTCCGCAGAATCTAATTCCTCTTCAGAATTCCGCCATCGCTTTCGCAAGGGCAATTAACCGGTGGGAACAGACCCCATGAGCTATTTCTAAAAATTGGGGCACATTCCGCGAATGTCCTGGAAAAACCGGCTTGCAGCCGTGGCCGGAGCCTTTCTGGTTTGCAACATCGCACTCGCTGAAGAAATTCTTTTCGATGCTGCACCGCTGACTTTACCCGTGATCGGAGCGCATCAGCTGCGTCTGCTCGCTCCCAACGTGCTGGAGTTGACGCTGATCACGACCAAAAAACCCGATCCCGCAACGGTCGAGCAATGGAATTTTTGCGACGTGCAGGGAGGCGCCCGCCTGCCCGCACTGGAGCAGTTTCTCGTTTTGATCGATGGCCGCAGCAACAACGTCAGTGCGATCGGTTTCAAACGACGCGTCTTGTATGCGCCCTTGAAAGAGCGCGATCTGCGCATCGGCAATTATCTTTATCTGCAACTCAAAAAGCCGGTCACCCATTCACAAACGGTGACGGTCCAAAATCCGGATGGAAAACTCTGGTCGCCCGATCTGCACTTCGCAGTCAAAGCCGATCCGTCGCGCTGGAGTCCGGTCATTCACGTCAATCAGGTGGGCTATCTGCCCGCGCATCCGAAGACAGCGCGAATTGGATTTTATCTTGGCAGCCTTGGCGAACTCGATGTTAAAAACGCATTAAGCGTCGGAACGAATTCCTCGGAGCAACTCGCGTTCAAAGTCATCGAAACAGGCTCAGGCAAAACCGCTTTTCAAGGAAGTCTGACAGCGGTCGTGGAGCGAGGTTTCCCATTTGAGACCTACCGTCGTGCGTTCGCGGCCGACTTCACCGAACTGCGGCGAGCCGGCGAATATCAGTTGTCCGTGGAAGGATTGGGCACGTCGTATCCTTTTTCGATCGGCGATGATGTGGCTGGAGTTTTTGCGCGGACGTATGCCTTGGGCATTTATCATCAGCGGTGTGGCATGGCAAACGAACTGCCGTTCACCCGCTTCACTCATGACGCGTGTCACATCGCGCCGGCGGAAGTGCCCACGATGTCCAACCGCTTCGAGTCCGTGAACGACGTCCTCGGCAAGGAAACCGCCGAGGCCAACGAAAATCCGCGTCACACCGCACCGCCGCTCAAGGATGTCGCCGCGAGTTTGTATCCCTTTGTAAACAAAGCTCCGGTGGACGTTCGGGGCGGTCATCATGACGCAGGCGATTACAGCAAATACACCGAGAACAGCGCCAACTTCATTCATCCGCTGGTGTTCGCCGTGGACAACTTTCCGGGCGCGGGCGGCCTCGACAATCTGGGGTTGCCGGAAAGCGGTGACGGTAAAAGCGATATGTTGCAGGAAGCAAAATGGGAGGCTGACTTCCTCGCGAAAATGCAGGACGCCGATGGCGGCTTCTATTTTCTCGTTTATCCGCGGGACCGGCGTTACGAAGACAACGTCTTGCCAGATCACGGCGATCCGCAGGTGGTCTTTCCCAAGACGACCTCGGTTACGGCCGCGGCCACGGCTGCGCTGGCGCAGTGCGCGGGTTCGCCCAAATTTAAACAACAGTTTCCCGAAGCGGCGGCGCTTTACCTTGAAAAAGCGAAGAAAGGCTGGGCCTTTCTCGAACGCGCCATTGCCAGGTATGGCAAGGATGGCGCATATCAGAAGATCACGCATTACGGCAACGACTTCATGCACGACGACGAACTAGCCTGGGCCGCGTGCGAACTGTTCCTCACCACCGGCGAAGATCGTTACCACGAAAAGCTGCTGGACTGGCTGAAGCCCACCGATCCGGCCACACGGAAGTGGAGTTGGTGGCGCCTGTTTGAATCGTACGGACATGCGATTCGCAGTTACGCCTTTGCGGCGCGCAGTGGCCGAATCCCGCGCGCCCGGCTCGACACGCGCCTTCTGGAGCAGTGCGAAAACGAGATTGTGTCCGCGGGCGAGGAGCAACTCCAACGTGCCGAAGATAGCGCTTATGGAACCAGTTTCCCGACCGAAACCAAGCGCACGCGGACGGCAGGCTGGTACTTCGCGAGCGATGCCGCCTTCGATCTGGCTGTCGCGTATCAATTGGATTATCCGCGTTTGAACGATCCACGTACCAAAATGCTGCGAGCGATCCTGAGCAATTTGAATTACGAGGCGGGCTGCAATCCGGTGAACATGACCTACCTCACCGGCATCGGCTGGAAGCGGCAGCGCGAGATCGTGCATAACTACGCCCAGAACGATCGCCGGGTAATGCCGCCCTCGGGCATTCCCATTGGCGTGCTGCAGGACGGCTTTGGCTGGCTCGATTATTATGGCAAGGAACTCGGCGCGTTGACCTTTCCCGCGGATGACGACGCGATTTCGCCTTACCCGTTTTATGATCGTTGGGGCGACAGCTTCAACTTGAAGACTGAATTTGTGATTTCAAATCAGGCGCGGGGTCTGGCTTACCTCGCGTGGCTCATGGCGCAAACGCCCCTCAAAAATCAACCTTGGAAAACCGCCAGCGCCGCGATTGCAACCGTGCCGGAAACGCCGCATGCGGGCGACCCAATCACCGTGACCGTTTCCTCCGGAAAGCTGGATCTGTCCCGGGCGCAAATCCTCTGGGAAGCGCGCGACCAGCAGCCGGCCTTTGGCTCGCGTTTCACCTTCACGCCACATCAGAGCGGCGCATGCTGGATTGAGGCCGAAGCGCTCTTGCCGGATGGACGCCGGATCTCCGCAGCGACGAATCTGAACGTGCGCGCCAGCCGATAATCGAGGCATTGCAGCGGCGGCATTTTCTCCTTCTTAAAACTACTACTTGGCAGTGGGTTGGATTTCTAGGGTGCTTCAAACCGCGGATTGCCGCGATCACCTACTTTGTTGGAAAAGGTAAGTTCCATTACCGTGAAAACTGGAACGATGAGTGAAGCGAAACCTAAACGTTTCCAAATCTTTTCCGGAGCGTCACCGAGGCTCCGGGAGGAACAACCAGAAAGCTCGCTCACTCTAACAACTATGATGAATCATCTGACGACCGGACTGGTCTTTCGGCAATATAACCCTACGCTCACCATTTTCGGCCGAGGGCTGCTCACCGCACATTTCCATTTCCAACGCCTGCGCGCCAACTGGTTCACGCGCGGAAACGCGTTTCTCAAACGCTCCCTCGATATTACGGCCAGCGCCACACTCCTGCTCTTGTGCAGTCCGTTGTTTCTGCTGATCGGCCTGCTCGTGAAGCTGGAAGACGGCGGGCCCGTGATCTTTGCTCAAAGGCGCGTTGGCCGCTTGGGCAGGGAATTCCGAATGTTGAAAATTCGTTCCATGTGTCTCAATGCCGAGCAACGACTCAAAGAAGTGCTGGCGCAAAACCAACACACCGACGGCGTCACTTTCAAAATCAAGGACGACCCGCGCATCACTCGCGTTGGCCGTTGGCTCCGCAAGTTCTCTTTGGATGAATTACCCCAGCTTTACAACGTGCTCGTCGGAGACATGTCTCTGGTCGGCCCGCGCCCTCCGCTCCCGATTGAAGTTTCCAAATACTCCTTGTCCGATCGCCGTCGGCTGGCAATCACGCCCGGCATCACCTGCCTTTGGCAGATCAGCGGTCGCGCGGGAATTGATTTTTCCGGCCAGGTCAAACTGGATGTGAAGTATATCGAAAACCTCAACTTCTGGACGGACTTAAAAATCCTGGCACTCACCGTTCCAGCGGTGCTTTCAGGAAAGGGCGCATATTGATGAATTCCATTTTGATCTGTCCCTCCACCCGGCCAGTCATCGAACAACTCGCCACCTTCGCGCCGTTGGCCGCCCTCCCCCTGCTCGGCGAAAGTCTGGTTGAGTATTGGCTCACGCACCTGGCGCTGGCAGGCGTCAAAGAG
>JBQCEJ010000544.1:0-2184 GCA_051960355.1 Verrucomicrobiota bacterium
GTCACGGCCGGATGACGCGCGACGGTGAACATCCGGATCTGGGGAAATTTCGCCGAAGCCTTTTCCACCCAGGCATTGGTGACGGCGCTCACAGGCAACTGCATGTTGGATTGACCGGCGGCGAGCCAGACTTCGCCAATCAACACGTCTTGCACTGTGACTGTGTTTTTTCCTTTCACGGTCAAGGTCACCGGTTCTTGAGCGGAAAGCTTTTCCATCTTAACACTCCACTTGCCTTTGGCATCGGCGGTCGCGGTCTTCGTTTGCCCGGCGATATTCAACGTGACGGTTTCACCGGGATCAGCCCAGCCCCAGACGGGCACGGCCATGTCGCGCTGCAAGACCATGTGATCGGAAAAGAGGGCGGGCAATTTAACATCGGCGCGCGCCTGATGGAGGCCGAGGCTGCCGAGAAGTCCAAGGGTGAGTAGAATGGTTCTGCGTTGTTGTGTCATAGTTCAGGCCAGTTGAATCCGGCGATTTTCTTGGTTGGGGCCATGCCGGACGAAAGCCGCGACAGGGCTCGAACCGCTCGTCTCATTGAATTTCCAGGAAGAATGGTCGTTGCATGTTTCGCTTGTCAGCTCGGGAAAAAACTCGAACTGGTTTCGATTCGAGCTGTTTCAAAAGGCTATTGAATCGATCGTTCCTGTATATCCCATATTTGGGGGAGAATCTTCAAACAAGTTCCAGAACTGCCAATTTCCAAGACAGTTGATCTGGCAGCAATCCCGACCAAATCCACCTTTACAAGGTTTTGACGCTTTGCCACGCTCCGGGGCGTATGTTAAAGAAATTTTCGCCACTTTTGATCGTGCCGTTGTTGCTGGCCGGCTGCACTACCGGAACCGTCCTGACCAACTTGACCCCAAAACAGCAGACGCGTAACGCCAACAATCTTTACCCCGTGGAAGTGGCGCTCAACTCCCGGCAGCAAACGCTGCGCTGGGACAGCATTCGCCCGCAAATCGTCGTGAACGGGAATTTCTACGACATGCGTCCCACGCCGCTGATGACCAATCGCTGGGAAGGCGTGATCCCGGTGCCGCCTGGCACAAGCTCGGTGCGCTACGCCTACAAGTTTGATTACCTGAACAACGCGTTTGGCGCGCCTCAGCCGAACAGCGCTTCTTCGACGACTTACACGCTGCGGATTGTGGAGGAATAATTCCGCCGCTCGCCCGCTCGAGCGTGAGTTGAATTCAAACCGGTCGGACTCGTCCGACCGGTTTATTTCTTTTTGAACATGTCACCAAAGCTCTTGGTGATATTGCTGACGCTTCCCCCGGCGGATTTGCTGAGATCCTTGGTGAGATTGCTTGCGCCTTTGCCAAGGTCAGCGACGGCGTGATCGGCGGCTTTGATCGCGCCTTGTTCGATTTCGGTGAGGACGAGCTTCACCAATTCTCCCGCCGTAACGCCTTCCGGACCCTGGCCGAGATTGGTGAGGTGAATGTCCGGAATCACCACCGGCAACGTCTTGCCGCCCATGCCGCTCAAGCTCAAATGCACTTTCACACCGGTGAGCGTGAATTCGTCCACCTGCAGTTTTTTGCTGGGGCCCGCCGGTTCCGCAGGCGCATTGGTCTCACTGCCGCCGCCGCCGGTGGTTTTTTCCACGTTCGACAGAATCCGGCTTAAGTTGTTGCCAGCAAAACCGCCCTCGAAAGTGACCTCGGGTGAAATGACTTCCATCTTTCGAATAACGACCTTGTCACTGAGCAATGAACGGGGTTCCAAGGCCAGCGTGGCGCGACCGACGGAAATGGCTTGGGGCGTTTCAAATCCTTGCGGATTGCCAACGACCAGACCTTGAATGGTTCCGCCACCGGAGAGAATCGAGAGACTGACCTTGTCCAGATGGACGGGGACTTGGGTCAACTTGGGCCCGAACGTCTCGACGCCGCGTTTCACCGCTCCATCCAAAAAAAGGCTGACCGCGAGGATGCCAAGAACCACCAAGATGATCAGAGCCAGGCCGATTCTCAGAATGATTTTCTTCATGATCGAATAGTGAATCAACCGAGCGCGAATTCACCAGAAAATTCCATCCAGAACGGACTCAAGCCCGCGGTCACACCGGTCAGGCTCGCGAACGGGGGTGCATCCTGACACTGCCCCGGTTCACATTGCAGGAGGAGCGCGGCGTTTACGCCGCTTCAACGTGCGCAAACCCGCAGGGCA
>JBQCEJ010000545.1:0-9185 GCA_051960355.1 Verrucomicrobiota bacterium
ACCATGTCCATCATCGCGCCTTTGTAAACCAACGGCTCAAAATTCGAATACACCCACTGGAAGAGATTGGTCTGCTGCGGATCGGTCACCGCCCAACTTGAATCGCTCAACCAGAGCATCAGCGGGGTGATATTTTGAATCAAGGAAGTGCCGTATCCGCCGTTGTAAGGGAACTTGCCGTGCTGAATGAAACTGCCATCCACATAAAACCCGTCCCCGTTGGTGACGTAAGGAAACACCGAACTCAAGGCATCACGGGCCTGCCCTAGCGCGGCAGAGTTTCTGAGCAGACAGCCGCGCACCGCCACCACGCGCGCCTGCCAAACGAGATTCGCCGCGGTGGCCACACTGCCGCCGCTGCCCACGGCAGTGCCCTGCTGCGGAGTGGCCGTGAAGTGGTTCACCGCCGCCATAAAATTGCTGATCTGCGTGGAGGAAAGATTCCCAAACAGCAGCGCGGTGATGTCGTCGAGCGTCTGCGCGGTACCGATCTGCCAGTCCCACCAGTTGCCGTATTCAGTCGCCGTCGCGCTGTAGCGATTCGCATTCATCCAGTCGAGCGCACTGCTGATATCGGCAAACAATCCGCTGTTGCCTTGCAGACTTGACCCGTAAGTGACGTAAGCGAGGGACATGCTCATCAGCCGGGAATAATTGGCCGAGATCATCGATGAATCATTCGTGCTGGCCAGATCGCTCCACAGGTAGGTCCGGCCCGGCGATGTGTTCAGGCTTGCCCAATAATTGCTTCCCGATTTGGCGATGGATGCGACCTTCGAGGCAATGAGCGGATCCGAGAGGTTGTAATTGGTTCCGCCGGTAAGCGACTCCACATAACTCTGGCGCAACGTGTCGTATTGGTCCGCATGCAGTGTGAACACGCACAGTGGCAAAGTACATCCCAGCAGTCCGGCGAGAATCCAGCCACGCCGCCGCGGTGAAAACACGCGTGCCGAGGCTCTCAACCAACAGAATCCGCGTCCGTTAGTTTCGTTCGTGGTTAAAATCATTCTGAATTGTCGCGGCTTGGGAGTTTGCGATGTGTAAGGAATAGTTTCGCTGGCAGCGCGCACCGAAGCGCAACGCTGCCAGCGATTCAAACCAGCCTCAGCTTACGGATTGGGATAACGCAGGCGGAAGAAGGTCGTCGGCGTCTGCGGGTTGATGGTGATTTGGGTTTGCGTCATGGTCGCGCTGCCCGGCACATCCACCCAGTTGCTCCCCAGACCTTGATTGAGCGGATTGCTTTGCGACTGCAGGATCCAGCCGAGATATTCTGACGGCCAGGTGATCGTCAGCGTTCCGCCGCTGACGGTGTAAGTGATCGGCGTGGGTGTGGTCGGGATGGTTGAACCGGTCGCCACATTCACTACTCCGGAACCAGCGAAGTGGCCGGCATCAATGTGCGCAGCCCCGGAACCGGCATTGCCCCACGTGCCCGCAGCCTGCGTTGAACCATCCACCACGAGCGTGTCAGCCGTGGACGTGGTGCCCGCCGGCAAACTCAAGTTAGCTCCAGCGACCAGAGTGAGGGCAGCCGTAATGTCGGTTTGTTGCTCCAGCGTAACGGTGCCGCCGCTGTTATTGACCGTCAGGGAATGGACTGTGGCCGGCAGACCCAGCGTGCTCTGCGCCGCGCTGCCGTTGAACAAGTAATTTACTCCCGCATTCAAAGTTGGCGCCGTGAGGAAGGCAAACGTGCCCACAGTGCCATTGTAAATGCCGTTCGCGTTGGCGGTGACGAGAGTCGCCCCCGAGTTGAACGTGAAGGTGCAAGCGACGTTGCCGTTGTCCCTGATTACTTGCGCGCCAGTGATGAGCGTGCCGCTGACGCTGTTGGCCAAGGTGCCGGAACTTCTGAACTTCATCCCGGTGCTGATACCGGAAATGTCCAGCGTCACCCCGGAGTTTACAATGATGCGGGCTTTGGTCACGGACAGGTCAGCCGAACCGCTCCAGACAGCATTCCCGGCGAAGGTCAGGGTCAACGCCGGTCCGGAATTGCCAGTGGCAAAACTCGACACGCCGTTGTTGGCGGCAATATCTCCATAGAGCACCAGAGTGGTGCCGATGTTGACGGTGTTATTGGCAAGCTTGCCGCCCGAATTGATCGTCAGGGAATTGGCGCTCGCATTGGCATCCACTGTCACTGTCGCCCCGTTGACAATGATCACGTGATCGATGTTCGTGGGCACGATCCCTCCCACCCAGGTGTTCGGGTCACTCCAATTTCCTCCTAGGGCAGTGCTGGAAATGATCTCGTTCATGTAAGTCACAATCGACGAGGAGGCGCCCGAAGCCGTGCCCACAGCCGTGCCGTTGAGAGTTGCCGTGAATGTGCCGGATCCCGGCGCGCTTGGCGCGGTAACCAGCGCCGTGTAAGTGCCGTTGCCGTTATCCGTCGTGCCACTGATCGTGCCGGTGCCCGAGGCTTTGGAAAAGACCACGGTCAATCCGCTCACGGCCATGCTGTTGCCGTTCACATCGCGGACTTGCACGGTGATCAACTGCGTGCTGGTTCCGTCCGACAGAATAAAGGCATGAGCCGGAGTGATCGTCGAATGCGCCGCATCCGGGCTGCCGGCCACACTCAACTGACCGGTGCCCGCAAAGAAGTTGCTGTCAATGTGAGCGTCGCCGGAACCGGTGTTTCCCCAAGTACCCACCGCTCCGATGGAACCGCCCATGACGAGGGCCGCCGCTGTGGAGGTGGTGCCCGCAGGCAGACTCAAGCGCGCGCCTGCTGCCACGGTGACGCCTCCCGCGACCGTCGTTTGCTGTCCGATTGTGAGAATTCCGCCGGTGTTGTTATCGGTCAAGGAATTGACCGTGGCCGGCAGACCTAGGGTGGCCTGAGCCGCCGCGCCGTTGAATATGTAATTCCCGGCAGACGAGAGGTTGACGGTCTTGAAGTTGTAAAGGGTGCAACTGCTGTTGTTGGTTATGCCGTTCAGATTCGAGCTCACGAGCGTGCCGCACGCCGCCAATGTGAATATGTTATTGGCCAGTGTATTGTAGCCGGAGATCACTTGCGTGCCCGCAATCAAAGTGCCATTGACCGTGAACGCCAGCGTGCCGTTGAACAATGAGATGGGCGAACTCAGTCCGGAGATGTCCAGCGTCTTGCCGGGATTCACGGTGATTGAGACTTTGTTCGAAGAAAGATTTCCCGAACCGGTCCACACACTGGGCGTTCCGTTGAAGTAAATCGCACTGGCTGTCGCCGGCGTGCCGCCGACTCGGATGATCGAGCCGTTGTTGTTGAGATTGCCATTCAGCCCAAGCGTCTGGTTGACGGCCGCCGAACTCATCGAGAACTGCGCTCCCGAATTGATGATCAGCGAATTAACTGTCGTGGAAACATCCAGATAGACCGAGCTGGAACAGGTCGTGGCGATCACCACGTTGTCACTGGTGGTCGGCACCGCGCCGCCCGCCCAGGTCGTGGGCGCACTCCAGGCGCCGCCGGTCGAAGTGCTGACAACGAGTTGACTGGTGTAGGTCAACAACGACGAGGAAGCCCCGACGGCAGTGCCCACCGCCACGCCGTCCAACGTCGCAGTGAATGTGCCGGAACCGGCTGACAACGGCGAGGTGACGGTGGCCGTATAGGTGCCGTTGCCGTTGTCGGTCGTGCCGCCAATCGTGCCGGCGCCCGAACTCCTGGAGATCACCACGGTCGAACCGCCCACAGTGACTTTGTTTCCACTCGCGTCGCGGGCTTGCACGGTGATCACCTGCGTGCTGAGTCCATTTGGCAGGATGAAGGCCGTGGCCGGGCTGATGGTCGAGTGTGCCGCATCGGCCGGACCGTTGGCCACACTCAGCACGCCTCCGCCGGTGAAATGGGTGGAATCAATATGCGTGGCTCCGGAACTCGCATCGCCCCAGGTGCCGGGCAACTGGACAACACCGCCGATCCCGAGTGAACCGGCGGTGGAGGTAGTGCCGCCGGGAAGGCTGAGCACCGCGCCGTTCGCCAATGTCACACCGCCGGCGATGGTCATTTGTTGGTTCACAGTGACCGTACCTGCTGTGTTGTTGTCCGTCAGAGAATTGATCGTGGCGGGCAATCCGTAGGTGTTTTGATCGGCCGCGCCGTTGAACACATAGTTCGCCGCCGAGGAGAGGTTGACCGCATTGAAATTATAGATCGTACCCTGATCGCCGTTCAGAAGGCCGTTCACATTGGCCGAAACGAGCGTGCCGCCGGCCGCCAAGGTGAAGGTTGGACTGGTCTGCAAGTTACCGTTGATCACCTGCGTGCCTGCGATCAGCGTTCCATTGACCGTGACGAATAAGTAGCCACCCTGCAACACAACCCCGCTGCTCAAGCCGGAGATATCCAGCGATTTGCCGGCATTCACTGTGAAGCCGATCTTGTTCGCCGAAAGATTTCCGGATCCGGTCCAAACACTGGAGCTGCCATTAAAGACCAACAGATTTCCCAATGCAGGAGTCCCACCGACTCGCACAAAGGAACCGTTGTTCGCCAGATTGCCGTTGATCGTGAGCTGCTCACTGAGGCCGATGCTGCTCATTGAGAACCGCGCGCCCGAATTGATCGTCAACGAATGAATCGCATTGGTGCCGTCCAAGGCCACCGCGTTGGCATTTCCAAAGGTCGCGATCATGACATCATCGCTGCTGCCGGGAACCACACCACCGCTCCAGGTTGTCGGGGTGTTCCAAAGGCCGCCGTAAATCGTGCTGACAATTGTCGAACCAGCACTGAGCACTCCGCTGCCTGCGAAGTGGCTGGCATCAATGTGCGCAGCCCCGGAACCGGTGTTGCCCCATGTGCCCGCCGCTTGTTGGGTGCCGCCGATGACGAGCGCGGCCGATGTGGAGGTGGTGCCCGTCGGGAGGCTTAAGTTCGCACCGGCAGCCAGCGTGGTAACGGTCGCGACCGTGGTTTGCTGCGCCAGCGTGACCGTGCCGCCAGTGTTGAGATCCGTCAACGCATTGACCGTGGCGGGCAGGCCATTCCCGACCGCCTGCGCCGCGCTGCCGGCATAGGTGTAGTTGCCAGCCTGACTGTAACTGCGAAGAGCGGTCTGGACATTCCCACTCGCACCCGCAGTCGTAATGCCACTCGGATCCGTGATCTGCAAACCGCCGCCATCAGCAACGGTGAACACGCTCGCGCCACCGGAATCCGTCACGTTATGACCATTGAAATTCAGCGTCGCGCCAGCTTCCACCGTGGCTGAGCCGGTGACCGCGAGCCCTGCGCTCAAGGCCAGCAACCCGCCGGTATTGGAGTTGGTGAAGTTCGCGACCGCGGCCGGCAAGCCGAGGGTGATTTGATTCGCCGCACCGTTGAACGTGTAGTTCGCATCCGTCGGCAAGGTGGTGGTGGAAAAATTGTAAATGGTGCCGAGGGCGCCGTTAACCAAGCCGTTGGTATTGCCGGAAATGAGGGAGGCGCCGCTTGCCAGGACAAACGCCCCACCGGCTCCGCCGCCGTTGATCACATTGGTGCCGGCGGCCAGCGAGCCATTGATCGTCAAGCCCACGGTGCCAGCGCTTGCAAAGGTCAAGCCGTTGGTCACTTGCGAAATGTTCAAAGCCGCACCGCTGTTCACAACCACCGCGCCCGGGACCGACGAGAGGTCTCCGGAACCTGTCCAAAGACTGTTCGTGCCATTGAAATGGATGGTGGGAGTCGGGCCGCTTCCGCCTCCAGGAACGAGCGCTCCGTAGTTGTTGAGGTTGCCGTTGATCGTCAACTCCCAGGCATTCACGTTGTCGCTGAGCAGTCCGAACTGTCCATCCGGGTCGATGGTGATTGAATTGACTGTGTAGCTGCCGTCCAGGACAACGGTGTTCCCGCCCGTGGTGGCGATTTCAACATCGTCAGTGCTGACCGGCACCACGCCGTTCATCCAGGTCGCGGGATCGCCCCAAAGGCCGCCGGTGGAAGTGCTGACGACCGCTTGCGCCCATGTCGCTGGGGCCAGCGCAAGGAGCAGCAGGATAACAATGGCCGTGAGAGGATGAGCTTTCGGCGTGATCGTTTTCATAGGTTTGGATCTGTTCAGGTTATCTGTGGGTTTGTTCGGGTCGCTTTGAGAACGTGGGTTGTGCGGGTTGATTTGTGGGATCAAAATGTCGCCATGGCTTCTGGCCGGTCAATTGGTTTACTGGCTGCATGACCGTCAAAGAACAGGTAATTGCGCACGCTGCCATGCACCGGTTGATCGGGCAGTTCTTTCACCCAATCGCCTGAATTCGCGGGAACCGACACCTGGTCGATATCGGCGAGAGCCCATACCTCAGAGAGCGAACAGAACGATTGAATCTCCGTCAACTTGTGCGGCGGCTGTCCCGGTCCCGTGGAAGCCGGGTAGCCGAACGGATTGAAAGGCAGCCCCGCACTTCCGGGCAGAGTGCCATCACCGGCTCGACTCACACCGTATGAGATTCGCTCGGCCATGTTCAAAACGTCATCGGCCCGAACTTCCAAGCCCGGACAACAAAACGCTCGGCAGATTCGCGGCGTCGCATCCGGCGGATGATCGCCAAGCGAGGGAGCGAGGTAATAAACCAGGCTGCTGCCATAGCCGGGCTTTTCCTGATAATCGCATCGTTGCCCGACCGTGAGGCCTTCCGTCGCACCCGCTCCGGGTGGCAACCAGCCGTCGTTATCGTGCGCCCACACGTTCAAGGCCAGCCCGGTCTGCCGCAGATTTGCCAAACAACCCGCTTCACCGGCCTTGCGTTTGGCTCTGACGGAAACGGGCAGCAGAACCGCCATCAAACAGGCAAGCACGGCCATCACAACCAGCAGATCAGTCAGGCTGAAAGCCCTTTCGCCAACGCGTAAAGCAGTCTTTGATTTCAAAAGGATCAGCGCTTTTGCGCCTGTGTTCTCGCGGCTGAACTCGGAGTTTCCGGTCAGAATAGTCATACAAACCAACGGTCACCAGTCTAGGTCAACGCACAGGGGTGAGAAGCTGACAAAACTGTCAGCTTTTAACCCGAACTCCGAAGAGAACCTCGGATATCCGAGGGCAAAGCCAGGCTTCACTTCAACGTTCGGGTTTGATGTCACCGATCATTGCGCAGCCGGCAGCGGCGTGGTCGTTTTCCAGGTGGCGCTCCAGGCGAGATCCCACAAGGTCTTCTATGCGCACCCATTCCGAGTGACCATCCACGAACACAATATTGATCGAACCCGGGATGGAACGCGGTATCCGTCAGGGCGGTCGGCACGTTGCCGTTCATGTGGCGGCCCTGAGTGACCACGCCCATGGACGTGTAAGCTCCGGTGCGCAGATTTTTCGCCGGTCCGCCAGTGGGATTTGCCCAGACTTCCGGATAGAGCGAGTCGCACAAAAAGGGCGTGGTTGAAACCGTCTGGGTCTTTGAGAATTCAAAGAACCGAGACGCTTAATCGCCGCGAACGGAAAAGTGCGATCGGTTTCGCTGTGGAAAAATCAAGCGTTGAAGCAAAGGGCATCCGCCCCGATCGCTCGACGTCGCGCGTTGCCGCATTCTCAGGAATCCCGAGGCGACTGAATCGAAGCTGGCGTCCGGTTACTGAACTTTCGGACCGCCGCCGTCCGGGAACGGACATGAAGTTTTTCGTAGATGTGATTCAGGTGGAAACGAACGGTGCCAAAGCTGATCGCCAGCCTGGCCGCAATTTCCTTGTCGCCGTGACCTTCAGAAATCAGCTCCAGGACTTCCTGCTCGCGGCGGGACAACTCCACGGCCTGAGCCGGCTGTTGGACCGGTTGCGAAAAAGCCTCGACGACTTTGCGCGCAATCGCGCTCGTCATTGGAGCGCCGCCCTGACGGACATCGGTGATCGCCTGCAGGATCGCGTCCGGCGATGAACGTTTCAGCAGGTAACCGCGCGCGCCGGCGCGCAGGGCCTTGAAGATTTTGTCGTTGTCCGCATAGACCGTGATGATGATCACCTGCACCTGGGGAAGCACTTCCCGCAACCTCGCCGTGCATTCAATGCCGGAAAGATTTGGCAGATGGATGTCCATCAGCACCACTTCGGGCGGATTTTTCGGCAATCCAATCAACGCCTCTTCGGCGGAGGCGAATGTTCCCACGCAGCAGAACCCGGTGGAACTGCTCAACAGCAACTCCAGACTGCGGCGCAAGCCTGGAGTGTCTTCCACGATGGCTACAGAGATCATGATGATTTACAAAAAGTTGATTCGGTCAAACATCACCGGCGGGACACCGCCTGTGCATATAACGATGACGGCATTTTACAGGCAAGCCCACGGTGGCGGGAAAAGATGCGCGCCTTACGCTTCATTTTTCATTTTGGGAATCCGGAAACTCACCGAGGTGCCGCCGGCGGGAAGGTTTTTCACTTCGCAACGCCCGCCCATTTGCGTGAAGCGTTCCGACATGTTCTTCAAACCGTCGGCACCCGCTGCCGCGGGGGCGCTCGCCAACCCTTTTCCATTGTCCTCGATCGTCACCCAAATTTCTTTTTCGTCCGAACCGATCCGAATCCAGACCTCGGTGGCCTTGGCATGACGGACCACATTGGTCAACGCTTCCTTGAAGGCAAGAAAGAGATGATGTCGCTGAACCGCATTCAACACGCAGTCCGGTTGATGGGTCGCCACTTCGAGCCGGCAGGAAATCATGGCCGCCCGCAAAAACTCCTGGGCGTAATCGGTGAGATAGCTGCTCAAGGAAGCGGCGGAATCGTGTCGCGGACTCAACGACCAAACAATCTCATCCAGCGCCGAAACCATTTCGCGGGATCGTTCAGAAATGTGCTGGAGATGTTCATGCAGCGCAACGACGGGCTGCTCCGGTCGCCGCGCCAAAGATCCCAGCAGACTGATTTCCGTCAAACCCGCGCCCAGGTCGTCATGCAAATCCTGGGCGATTCTCGACCGCTCCCGTTCGAGCGCATATTCCCGTTCGGATTTTTCCAGCCGCCGTTGCAAGCGGCGGCGGGTCACCAGGCGCACGCCCAAAACCAGGCCCACTACCAAGCTCAACCCCATGCCAAAGCGGAACCACGCCGTTTGCCAGAAGTACGGTAGAACAATGACCCCGAACGCGGCTTTGTTTTCGTTCCAAAGACCATCCCGGTTACAGGCCTGAAGGCGAAACGTATAACGGCCCGGCCTCAGACCACGATAACGCACACGGCGGTCACCGGTGATTTCATTCCAATCCGAGTCAATCCCGGCCAG
>JBQCEJ010000546.1:0-2875 GCA_051960355.1 Verrucomicrobiota bacterium
GCTCCTTCGTCGGCCAAAGCTATCTTTGTCCGATGTGCTTCTTGATCGTGTCACAGATTTGGCGCGACCACTTTTCCAGCGTGGCAGAATCCCGCCCTTCCACGAGCAATCGTGCTTTGGGTTCCGTGCCGGAGTAGCGCAACAGCAACCGTCCGCCTTGCGCCTGTAAGTCTTTCTCCGCCTCCGCCACAAGTTTGGTGACGCCGTCGATCTGCTCGAACGGCTTTTTCTCGCGAACGCGAACGTTGGTGACGAGCTGCGGAAACCGGCTCCAGCATCGGGCCAATTGGGAGAGCGGCTGATCCTTCGCTTTCATAATCCGCAGGATTTGAAGCGCAGCAACCAGGCCATCGCCTGTTGTGCTGAAATCGCGAAAGATCATGTGACCGCTCTGCTCGCCGCCAAGGTTGAAGCCGTTGCGCAGCATTTCATCAATGACGTTTTTATCACCGACAGCGGTACGAATCATCTTGCCGCCCGCAGCCAGAATTGCCGCTTCGAGACCGGCATTGCTCATGACGGTACTCACGACTGTTTTCTCTCCAAGCGTTCCTTGCGCGAGCATGTCGAGACCAGCGATGGCCATAATGTCGTCGCCGTCAATCAACGTTCCGGTTTCGTCGCAGAGAATGACGCGATCGGCGTCGCCGTCGTGCGCAATCCCGATGCAGGCTTTGTGTTCACGCACCTTCTGGCACATCAGTTCCGGGTGCATCGAGCCGCAATCCTGGTTGATGTTCATGCCGTCGGGCTTGTTGCCATACACGATGACTTCCGCGCCCAGTTCGTTGAGAACGCAAGTGGAGGACTTGTAGGCAGCGCCATGGCCGCAATCCAGCACGACGCGCATGCCTTCCAGAGTGAGGCCGCGCGGAAAAGAAGACTTGGCGTATTCAATGTACCGGCCCAATGCATCCTCAATGCGCATCGCCTTGCCAATGGCGTCGGCCGTCGGACGAATGCTTTCGATCTCCCCGCTGAACACCAGATTTTCGATCTTGGCTTCAATGACGTCGTCGAGTTTGTAACCGTCCGCGCGGAAAAACTTTATGCCGTTATCGGCATAAGGATTGTGAGAGGCAGTGATCACGATGCCGGCATCGGCGCGAAGACTGCGGGTCACGTAAGCCACGCCCGGCGTCGGCAATGGCCCGATCAACAACACATCCACGCCCATCGACAGAATGCCGGAGGAAATGGCGTTTTCGAGCATGTAACCAGAGAGGCGCGTATCCTTGCCGATCACGATTTTGTGCCGGCCGCGGCCGCGCGCCTGCCGTTCGATCGTTTTGAACACATGGCCGGCGGCGCGCCCGAGCTTGAGCGCGGTCTCGGCTGTTACGGGTTCGATGTTTGCGGTGCCTCGAACACCGTCCGTGCCGAAGATTTTTTTTGCAGAACTCATAATAAGTCGGGCCGAACTTCTGAACTATTTTTTGGCGGAAACGATGACCTCCACTTCATCAGGACTGACGCGGGTGTAGGTCACGCCAGTCGGCACGATGATGTCGATCCGTTTGTGCAAGCCTCGGGCGGATTCGATTCCCGTGAGATCCACCTGGGCTTTGATATCCTGGGGCTTGATGTTTTGCAGCACGCGTGGATCGCCCTGAACGGTCACCTGCACTTCGCCGGGCTCCACTTTGACCGTGCGCACATCAGAAGCGGGTAGAATGACAAAAACCGGAACGTTGAAGTAGCTGCGTTCAATCGACTGATGCGTAAAGGCGCTCATCGGTGAGACTTCCTTGCTCAGGAAAACTTTCCAGACGATGAGCCAGATCAGCACGGCCAGAGCGAGCGAGAGCAGCTTCAGCCAGAAATCGTTGAAGATAAGATTGCGAAGGAAAGCGATCATTTGACGAGGCTGCTCGGGGTGGAGGGCGTCGGATCGGGTTCCGACTGAGCGGGTGCAGTTGCCGGCCCCGGCTGAAATTTTTCCTTCCTCCAGGAACGCAGCCAGCCCATCCAGTTGCGTGATTTGGCGGGCGTGACCAGCACTGAGGTGAGAAAGGAACGCAACGCTTCGAGCGTGACGCCGCGCGTGAGGTTGCCTTTGTAAGCGTACGAAATCGCGCCGGTCTCTTCCGATACAATCACGATCGCCGCGTCGGTTTCTTCGCTCAACCCGATCGCTGCACGATGCCGGGTGCCAAGTGACTTGTTCAAATCCTGCCGTTGGGTCAGCGGAAAAATGCAGGCCGCGTAGGCGATTTTGTCACCCTTGATGATCACGCCGCCATCGTGAACCGCATTGTTGGGAAAGAAGATCGTTTCCAGCATTTCCGGTGTGGCTTCGCAATTCACGACAATGCCGGACTCGACGGCTTCCTGGAGTTGAATCGATTGTTCAATGGCGATCAGGGCACCAATGCGGACATCCGCGAGCCGTTCGACTGTTTGAATGATCACCTCAATGTTTTCGCGCTGTTCTCGCGCGGTGGCAAACAGCGGGAGGTTTCCCAACTCCGCCAGCATGCGTCGCAGTTCGGGTTGGAAAAGAACCACGACGGAAACGCTGAAGAAGGCCAGGAACGCGCCCAAAAGCCAGCGGAGCACTTCGAGTTTCAACAGATAAGTGACAAAGACAAACGTGAGGAACAGAACCAGAAATCCGGTGACGACCGGGGCGCCACGCGTGCCGCGAACGAAGCGAAATGCATAATAGATCCCGACCGTCAGGATCATAATTTCCAACGCAGGCCGCCACACTTCATCAAGGATTTTCCAAGTCATTTTCTACGTTTCAGAATCGCTTCGGTCATGCGGAGTGCTTGAACTGTTTCCGCCACCTCGTGCGTGCGGATCATCGGAGCGCCCGCCTGGATCGCAAGACAGGCGCAGGCCAACGAGGCTGGCAAACGTTCGCTGATCT
>JBQCEJ010000547.1:0-14877 GCA_051960355.1 Verrucomicrobiota bacterium
GAGCACGGCGTCGACGAAGGAAGTGATCGGTCGCGGCAAGACCAAGCTCATCGACACGCGTCCCGCCGAACGCAACGGCGATACGGCTCCGAATGAAAATCCACGGTTCGCTCCGCGCAGCATCGTTTGGACGCACTACTACGGCGCGGAGGATTCATACAGCCGCATCGATTACATCCTGCTCAGCCCCGGAATGGCGCGTGAATGGAAACCCAGTGAAACCTTTGTGCTGACGCTGCCAAACTGGGGAGTTGGTTCGGATCACCGCCCGCTGGTGGCAACGTTCGCTGCGGCGGAGCAATAAACTGGAAATTCAAAGCGCGCGCTCAGACATACAACGCCCCCCGAAGATCACGGGCCATGACGCTCATGAACGGGTAACGTTGATCCACATCACCTTCCAGGCATTTGACAATCACCTTTTCGAGATTCAGCGGCAGATCGGGATTATGTTCGCGCGGCAGAACAAAATTGGAGCGATCCAACTGTTGCCGCAAAATGTCCGAAGGCGTTTCTCCGGGAAACGGCAATTGATTGGTCAGCAGTTCATACGCCGCCACGCCGAACGCAAAAATATCCGCACGATGAGTCAGTGGCTGACCTTGCAACTGTTCCGGCGCCATGTAAGCGGGTGTGCCGGGATTCTTTGAAAGCTTGATCGGCTTTTCGGAAATCGGCTGCGCCAGATCGAAGTCCACCAGGCGCACGCCGGCATTGCGCGTCACCAGCACATTCTCCGGTTTGAAATCCAGGTGCATGTAACCGTTCTCGTGCATGTGTTCCAGGCCCGTCGCCATATCGATCAGGATCTGCGCGACATTTTCAGCCAGCAGCGGATCGCTTTTCGCGTAGAGCATTTTCAGATTCTCCGCCTCCACATATTCCATCAGCAGATACGGCTGGCCTTTGATCTTGCCATGCTCCACGTAGCCAATGATGTGTTCGTGATCGGGAATTTTTTCCAGTATTTCGCAGCCGCGCAAAAAACGTCGCTTCGCAAACAGGTTGAAGCGGTAACTTTCGTGCATGCGGCGGAGCGCATACGGTTTGTTCTTGGAATCGGTTGCCAGCCAGATCTCAGCCATGCCGCCGCTGTTGATCATTTCCTGCAAATAAAAACGCCCAAACTGTCCGGGCGGGGCAGTTGCGCCTGCATTGTCGTCAGAGCTGAGCACAAATTCCTTTTAACACGGCAATGCCTTGGTGCGCCAGCGGTTTATGAATGCAGCCCCTTCCTCACTCGTTATGCGGAATCCGAATCGTGCTGCCGCCGATAAACTCTCGAATCACCGCGTCGCCAGGAATGATTTCGTACCCGGAAAGGTCCTCCCGGCGCAGACCTTCCACGCTTTCCAAGAGACGCCGGATATGCTCGTAACGAATCTGCGCGTCAAGAAAACCAGCGTAGCTTTCAAAGTCTTCCGGTCGTGGCAATATTCCACCCACGCCGGTGAAAAACGGCTGCAACACCGCGAGATCAAAGGGAAAACCGCCATTCACAATATGATCGGCCAGGCCACGCAGCGGGATGATGCTGAACAACTCGCCGGCGCGAACGTAATGCCAGTGAAGAATCGTCCGCAGTGGACTGTGATTGCGATGGCGCGCATCGCGAAGCATCCGGCGCATCAGACGCAAATCGGTGAAATGCGTGAGGCGATTCGTGCTGCCGTCGCCTTCAAAAAGCATGTTGTGCGTTTCGATGTAGAGCCGGAATTGCGCGGAAGCTTCAATGCCTTCCGCGATCGGCGGATAAAACCCGTGCAGACAATCCAGCAACAGAATCTGGTCCGGCTCGAGCCGAATCGGTTTCGTCCCGATTTGTCGGCCCTCTTTGAAACTGAAAATCGGTTTCTCAATCGTCTCACCTGCCAGGAGCGCCCGGAGATGTTCATTGAGCAACTGAATGTCGAGGGCCTCAGGCGTTTCGTAATTGCGATCATTGATCCAATCGGTTGGATGCTCCACCAGCGACCAGAAATAGTCGTCCAGATTCAGCATCAGGAAACGCAAACCCTGCTTTTCCAATCGCTCGGTGAATTTGACCGTCGTGGTGGTTTTACCCGAACAACTTGGGCCGCTCACCCACAACACGCGAATGCGATCGCCAGCATTCAGCCGCGCGGTGACTTTGGCTGCAGCTTCATCCAGCGATGTTTCGTAATCCGCGAGCGAGGCGGCGACGAGATTTCCGATTCTGCCACTGCGAACAATTTCGTTCAGGCCAGCGACTGTGTCGCAACCCTGAGCGCGATTCCACGCCAGGCTTCGCTCCATTTGCGCTTCGGGAAAACCGTTGCCGACGAACATCTCCTGAGTGATCGCGCCCTCACGCAGCCAATGCCGGCCCCAGCGAAAACAGGCGTAGGCGTCCGCCGTGCTTTGAAAACCGTAACTCCGCAAGGCGTGGAGCACCTCATCCTGAATCGTCTCAATCGTCGGTGGAAAATTCGAGATCAGGTGATGCGGATTGGAGTTGAGGCAAATGATCACCGTGTCAGACAAAAAGGCGGCGATGTTTTCATCCGCTCCGTACGCTTCGAAAATTTTATCGTTCGTGCCCGGAAGAAAATCCTGGCGAAAACCGCCAATGGATGTGGCGGCGCGCAAGATGGCTTTGTGAATCCGCGCCTGATCAAACCGCACCAGCGCGCGGTTGCGCTTCTGGACTTTGACAATGCGGTTTTGAACGGGCACGGCGCCGAGGATAACGTAAGTCCGCCGAGTGACAATTCAGTTCCGGTTTTCTCAGCGCGAAAACTGTAAAACACCTCTGATTGCAACCGTTCGTTGGTGAAAAGTTCCCCCTTGGCTCATCCAGCGAGCTTCCCTATTGTCGTCACACGGATGAACGTCCCCGGCTCTCAATTCAAAGGCTTGCTCAATGCCGCGCTGGCATTCGTCTATCCCGAGGTCTGCCAGATTTGCGAGCAAGAGCGCGCCACGCCGGAGGAGGGTTTTGTCTGCGCGCGCTGCTGGGGAACGGTGCGCTTCATCAAACCGCCGTTCTGTGAACGCTGCGGCTTGCCGTATCAGGGTGAAATTCACACGGTCTTCGAATGCACCAATTGTCGCGAGATGGAATTGCACTTCCGCTCGGCGCGTTCGGCGGTAACCACCGGCGGACCGTTGCTGGAAGCCATTCATCGTTACAAATATCAGCGCGCGCTCTGGTTCGAGCCTTTCCTCGCCGACCTGCTGATTCGCCAGGCCAAACCGGAACTGGCCTTGGAGAAATGGGATTGGATCGTTCCTGTGCCGCTCTATCCGGCGAAAGAGCGGGAGCGCGAATTCAACCAGGCGGAACGGCTTGCCAATCGCCTGAGCGCGGCTACGGGCATTCCCACCAACCCGAAGCTAATCAAACGCGTCCTTCCCACCCAGACACAAACCCAGTTGACCCGCCAGCAACGGGCGGCGAACGTACACGCGGCATTCGTGCGTTGTGATTCCACAAAGTTGAGCGGCGAGCGGATTGTTCTGCTCGACGATGTTTTCACGACGGGCGCCACCACCAGCGCGTGTGCGCGGATTCTGCGGAAGGCCGGCGCGAGTGAAGTTTGCGTCTGGACAGTAGCGCGCGGACTTTGAATAGTATGGCCGATACTTTGAAATGAAAAACGCCGTGATCGAACTGACTGCAATAACCGGGCAACGGCAATTCCCAACCCGCAACTCGTAATTTCTATGGCTACTTCGTTCATCAAGAAAACGCTTGGTTTGGAAACCGGGGAACCCGCCGTCACGCCGCCGCCGGCTTCCAGCACCAGCACCACGTTCGCCAAGAAACCGAAGCTGGCCTCCAAATCCAAGAAACGGGAGATTCCCGAAGGCCTTTGGACCAAATGCCCGAAGTGCAGCACGATGGTTTTCGATAAGGAACTCGACGAGAATCTCAAGGTCTGCACGGTTTGCAGTTATCATTTCCAGATCGGCGCGCGCGAACGCATTCACTCCCTCGTGGAAACCTGCACGTTCGAAGAATTGGATCCCGAGATGATCAGCGTCGATGTGCTGAGTTTTACCGGCGCGGCTTCCTACACTTCCAAGCTGGAAAAATACAAGGCCAGCACCGGCATGAAAGACGCCGTGATCACCGGGATTGGCAAAATCTATGATCATCGCTCTGCGATCGTCATCATGTATTTCAGTTTTCTAGGTGGATCGATGTGTTCGGTTGTGTGAGAAAAACTGACGCGCCTGATTGAGAAAGCGACGGAGAAGGAACTGCCGCTGATCATCATTTCCACTAGCGGCGGCGCGCGCATGTATGAAGGCATGTTCAGCCTGATGCAGATGGCCAAGACGTGCGGCGCTCTGGCTTACCATGCCGAAGCCAAATTGCCTTACATCAGCATCCTGACCGATCCCACCATGGCCGGCGTCATGGCAAGTTTTGCCACCGTGGGCGACCTGATCCTTGCTGAACCCGGAGCCATGATCGGCTTCGCAGGCCCGCGCGTGATCAAAGACACGACTCAGGCGGAGTTGCCGCCCGGTTTCCAAACGGCTGAGTTTCTCCTGGATCACGGTTTGATCGACGCGATTGTGCCGCGCAACGAGATGAAACAGCAGTTGTCTGACTACCTGAGCTTCCTCATGGCGAATCGGAAAACTGCGAGCGCAGGCAGTCGCTGATTCAGCCGTTCATCCACCGGGCAATTCACGTCCGGCCACAGTTTTCGCTTGGGCGCTTGCGCCTTTTTCCTTGGAAATTTCCGTTCTGGGGCGAATTCCCTATAGAGCGTCCTCCTTTCGAGGCTTCTTTTAATTCAGACACTTAATCTTGGGGCTGAACCGCTTAGCGGGAGGCTCCGCTCCGTTATCTGAATTATGAAAAAAACGCTTTCGATGCTCTTTTCAATGGTCGCCCTGATCGGCTGGGGACAAACCGAACCCTACGCGCCTGTCCAAACACCGCAGCCGCCGAATGTCCCTTCAGAAAATCAGCAAAACAATCAATTCCCTGCCGATCAGCCTTATTTCAGCGGCACATTTTCCAATGGTGTTGGAATCCCAGGCACCTTCTCGAATGCGATGGCCTACGATTTCGTTTCGTCCAACTCCATGGCTTACGCGAACCTTCGTGGCGGCACCGGCACGCTCGAGGATGTTCAGATTCTCCTCCAGAATTTGCAGATGAATATCGAGCAGGCCTTGCCGGTTCTGGCATCGCTCACAGGCGCAGCCAATGCCACAGCCAGCGTCGCTCCGGGTTTCACTCCCAATCAATCAGCTGGCCGACGCGCTTTTCCGCCGTCCAGCCAATACCTGCCGAGGACCGGCAATCCGAATCAGCGGCTTTACGGCGTGGGCCAGGCAAACCGAATGGGCGCACAAGGCCTGTTTGGGAGGGTCGGCACAAATACCTTTGCCATGGATCAACAGACCTTTCAGCTGCTGATCATTCTGCACAACGAATTGCAACAAACGCTTCCCACACTCCAGACGCTGAACAACGCGGCTAACCTGGCAAACGCAGCCAACGCCAATCAACTGGCGCCCACGGGATTTACCAACCGTTTCAACCGAGTGCTCCAGTATCCCGGAGGCGTTTACCCGTTCCGCCGTTGAGCGAAAGTCTGCATGGCTCGCGGCCAGGAAAATACGGAGAGGCGGCTCGTGGTTTTCCGCCGTTTATAGTTGGGCCTTGCCCTTTGGGTTTGGCTCCTTCTATTTTCGGCCCCAATGAAAGGTATCATCCTGGCTGGTGGCGCTGGCTCGCGGCTGTTCCCGTTGACGCTCGTGGCGAGCAAACAGCTCCAACCGGTTTACGACAAGCCGATGGTTTATTATCCGCTGACGACTCTGATCGAAGGCGGCATCCGGGAATTCTGCCTGATCTCCACACCGCAGGATTTGCCCCGCTTCCGCCAGTTGCTCGGCGACGGAAGCGCCTGGGGCTTGACGATCGATTATCGCGAGCAAGCCAAACCCGAAGGCATCGCGCAGGCTTTCCTGATTGCTGAATCATTCATCGGCAAGGACGCGGTGACGTTGATTCTTGGCGACAACGTTTTTTACGGCGGTGACAGTTTTCACAAGGCGTTCGCCGAATTCAAAACCGGCGCGACGATCTTTGGCTACCATGTCAATGACCCGGAACGGTACGGCGTTGTGGAATTTGATGGCGACGGCCGCGCGATTTCCATTGAAGAAAAGCCGAAGCGGCCCAAAAGCAATTACGCCGTGCCCGGCCTCTACATCTTCGACAACGAAGTCCTGCCGATCACCAAAGCGCTGAAACCTTCGCCGCGCGGCGAATTGGAAATCACCGACGTGAACGTCGAATACATGAAGCGCGGCCGCTTGCACGTGCACCGGTTGAGTCGCGGTTTCGCCTGGCTCGATGCCGGCACCAGCAGCAGCCTGCATGAGGCTTCGGCTTATGTGCAGACGATCGAAAAACGTCAGGGCGTGAAAATTGGCTGTCCGGAAGAAGCGGCCTTTCGGCAGGGCTTTCTCTCCTTTGCACAGCTTCGCGAGCTCACCGCCAAACTGCCCAACTGCGAATACCGCCATTACCTGGAAGGTGTCGTCAGTGAAGCCGACCGCCTCAACTCAAATAAATGAATCCGATCATTCTCCTCGGCGCCACTGGTTACATCGGACAAGCCTTCGCGGCGGAATTGCAACGCCGCGGACAGGCTTTTGTTCCGCTCAGCCGAACGCAGCTCGACTACACGCGGTTTGACTTGCTCCTGAAATATTTGCGCGAGACCAAACCCGATTTTCTGATCAACGCCGCCGGTTACACAGGCAAGCCAAACGTCGATGCCTGCGAAGTCGCGAAGGCTGACACGCTGGCCGGCAACACACTTTTTCCACAGACAATCGCTCACGCCTGCGATGTCGCCCAGGTGCCATGGGGACACGTTTCCTCGGGCTGCATTTATTCAGGCGCCAAGGTGTTGAGAAATGGAATCGTGCAGACGGAAAAAGATCTGACGCGTCCCGATCTGCGTGCGTTGGTGGACCAATCGCCTGAAGCGATCCTCGGTTTCACCGAGTTGGACACGCCGAACTTTTCGTTCCGCAATCCGCCGTGCAGTTTCTACAGCGGCACCAAAGCTTTGGGCGAGGAAGCCATCCAAGGCTTGGGCCAGTCGTATCTCTGGCGTCTGCGGATTCCGTTTGATGAATTTGACAGCCCGCGCAATTACCTCAGCAAGGTTCAGCGCTACTCCAAGGTTTACGACAACGCCAACTCCATTTCCCATCGCCTGGATTTCGTTCGCGCGTGTCTGGACACCTGGAAACTGCGCGCGCCGTTTGGAATCTACAATGTGACGAATCCCGGCTTCGTTACGACCCGACATGTGGTTGGCCTGGTGGAAAAATATCTCAAGCCGGCCAAAAACTTTGAATTCTGGGCGAACGACCAGGAGTTCTACAAAGTCGCCGCCAAAACGCCGCGCTCCAATTGCGTGATGGACGTTTCCAAGCTGCTCGGCGCGGGCGTGAAGGTGCGGCCGGTTGAAGAGGCGCTCGAGGATTCGCTGCGGAACTGGAAGTTGGAGAATTTGAGCCAACAAGGAACAAAGTAACCGAGGAACTCCTGACATGAGCGAAAAGCCATTTCGCGAGACAGATTCAAGATTGCGTTTTCCGGATTGGAAGCGCGTGCGTGTTCCAACCGACGTTGATCAACTCGCCACTGCAGTGGTCGATTCAGCTTTCACCGTTCATCAGGAACTCGGGCCAGGTTTGCTCGAAAGCGCGTACGAAGCTTGTTTGAGCCGTGAATTGCATCTACGCGGCATCAACCATCAATTGCAGCTTCCGATTCCATTGGATTACAAGGGAATCCGGCTCGAAGTGGGCTACCGTGCGGATGTGATCGTGGAAGAGAAACTTTTGATCGAACTTAAAGCCATCGATGAAGTCCTTCCCCTTCACACAGCTCAGGTCATCACTTATTTGCGTCTCAAAAGATTTCCTTTGGGATTGCTCATCAATTTCAACGAAGTGCTCATCAAACATGGCATTCATCGCATCTTGAACGTGCCGCGTTCGCCCAACGAGGTTCTGACCTAGCTTTGTTCCTTCGTTTCTTTGTTGTTAAACATCCATGAACCTACTCATCATCGCGGTTCTGATCTTGAACAACGAAGAATCAAAGCAACCAAGAAAAAGCCTGATTCCGTATCCGGAGAGAATGACATGAGAGACATCCAATTTCGCGAACCGGCGTCAGCATTCCGCTTCAGAAGCGGTCTCATCTTTGTTATTTAGTTCCTTTGTTGTTAAACATCCCATGAATCTACTCATCACCGGCGGCGCGGGCTTTATCGGCTCCAATCTGATTCAGCACGTCATCGACGATCCGCAGATCACCAAGCTCGTCAATCTCGATTGCCTCACGTATGCCGGGCATCTGGCCAACCTGGAAAAAGTCTCGCGTCATCCGAAGTACGTTTTCGAGAAAGTCGATCTTCGCGACAAAGCCGAGACCTTGCGCGTCGTGGAGCAACACGCGATCACCCACGTCATGCATCTGGCGGCGGAATCGCACGTGGACCGTTCGATTACCGGTCCCGGCGATTTCATCCACACCAATGTTGTCGGAACCTTCAACCTGCTGGAGGCTTGCCGCGCATTTTGGAGCGCCAACCTCAAGGGCAAGAAATTTCATCACGTCTCGACCGATGAAGTCTACGGCAGTCTCGGCGCGACCGGCTATTTCACCGAGACCACGCCTTACGCGCCCAACTCCCCCTACTCTTCCAGCAAAGCCTCCAGCGACATGCTGGTGCGCGCGTATCATCACACCTATGGCCTGCCGACGGTGATCACAAATTGCTCGAACAACTACGGGCCGTATCAGTTTCCCGAGAAACTCATCCCCGTCGTGATCCAAAGTGTGCTGGCGCGCAAATCCGTTCCGGTTTACGGCGATGGCATGAACGTTCGCGACTGGCTCTACGTTCGTGATCACGCGGAAGCGCTTTGGACCGTGCTCCATCGCGGCCAACTGGGTGAGACCTACAATATCGGCGGCCACAACGAATGGGCGAACATCAACATCGTGAAGCTGATTTGTGATCTGATCGACGAACTCGCACCGCAACTCGGCGGCAACTCCCAAAAGCTCATCACCTACGTCAAAGACCGACCCGGCCACGATCGCCGATATGCCATCGACGCGAGTAAGATTCAGAAAGAACTCGGCTGGGTGCCCGCGCACACGTTCGAAAAAGGCATTCGCGAAACGGTCCAGTGGTATTTGGAAAACCAGACGTGGGTAAAAACCGTGCTGGAAAAATAGCCGCGGAGCCAGTGACGAACGTCACTTCTCCGCGCCGGCCAGAATGGTTTCAAAGTGCGGCGGCTGCTCTTCACGGGCGACAATGCTGATTTCGATTTTCTTGAAACCAACTTGTTCCAGCCAGCGATGCAAATCACTTTCCGCAAACCCTAGCCAGCGATCCCCATACAGTTCACGCGCCTTCTCGAAGTTATGTTGAAGCAAATCGAGGATCAGAATCTGGCCGTGCGGCTTGAGAATCCGATGCGCTGCTTCCAGCGTTTTGGACGGCTGTTCGGCGTGATGCAACGCCTGGCTTAAAATCACTAGATCCACACTGCTGGATTCGATCGGTGGGTTCTGCAAATCGCCCAACCGGAACTCCAGATTTTTCAAGTGGTTCTTCTTCGCCTTGGCTGCGCCGAACTCGACAATCTTCTCGGAATTGTCCACCGCAATCACCTTTTTGCAGCGCCGCGCGAGCAACTCACTCAGCAAGCCTTCCCCCGCCCCGAGATCCGCAACGACCAGCGGCGGCAACATCCGCAGCAGCAGATGACCAAACGCCTGCCAGGAACGGCCCGGTCCGTAAACGCGATCGAAACGCCCGGCAATCTGGTTGAAGTAAATCTGCGCCTGCTCGCTGCGCCGATTGATCACGCGTTTGAGATTGATCTGATCGCTGTCATGCTCCGGCAATTCTTCCGCTCCACGAATGGCAAGTTGAATGAACTCGCGCGCGCCAGAGTCGGCCGCTTGATTCAGCTTGTAGAACGTTCGCTTACCTTCACGCCGAGATTCCACCAGTTCCGAATCCTGCAGCAGCCCGAGATGGGTTGAAATCCGCGACTGCCCCATGCGCGTGATTTCCTGAAGTTCATTCACGGAGAGTTCATCTTTTTCGAGCAGCGCAACGATGCGCAACCGGGTTGGGTCGGAAAGCGCCCGCAATGATTTAAGAGTGGAGGACATATTTTTTCTATTTACAGAAGAACGCGAAGGGAACCAAGAGTTGAAATCTCCATGTCTCGATATCGTTTTCTTCGTTACCTTCTGTTAAATTTTTTTCATCGGTTTGCACCCGGCAGGATCATCCGGACCACGCCATCCGTGAGCTTTTGTTCGTGGAAGTTGATGATCAAGCCAACCGGCACGTTGAGCAGCTTCATGTAACTGAGCAGTTGCGCTTTGTGAATCGGCAGAATCTCCTGCACGCATTTCAGTTCCAGCAAGAGACAGCCCTCAACCAAAAGGTCAAAACGCAGCGGCTCTTCAAACGTGATTCCCTTATATTCGATTTTCACCAACTGCTGATTCACAAACGCGACGTTCCGCAGGCTCAGTTCCCGCATCAGACATTTCTCGTAAATGCTTTCAATCAGACCCGAACCTTTGTCCCGATGCACCTCGATCGCAGCTCCGATGGCTTCACGACTCAACCGGTCCGCTTGTTCAAATAAACAATGCATGACGAAAGCTCCTTTCCTTTGCGTGCTTCGCTACCTTCTGTAAAAGAGTTTTCTCAAATTTTTCCAAAATACTGTTTGACGTGCCGAGCAACGGATATATCATCTTATCCTGATACGTCAATATGACATTTAACCAAAGCAGCCAACTTTCATGAGCAACAACTACATCTTCTCTTCTGAGTCCGTGGGCGAGGGTCATCCAGACAAAGTCGCGGACACGATCTCCGATGCGATTCTCGACGCCTGCCTGGCGCTCGACAAGACCAGCCGCGTGGCATGTGAAACCTTCGTCAAAAGCAACCTCGTGGTGGTTGGCGGCGAGATCACGATTCCGAAATTGCAGGACCGCAACAAGGGCACAACGCTGCCGCTGGACACGGTCATCAATGTCGGCAAGATCGTTCGCGAAGCCGTCCGCGGCATCGGGTATGTCAATGACGACGACGTGTTCCATTCCGACAAAGTTTTCATCAATAATTTCCTGACCACGCAGTCCCCCGACATCGCCCAAGGTGTCGATGCGAAAAAAGCCAAGGGCAAAAAAACTGCGGAACAGGGCGCCGGCGACCAGGGCATCATGTTCGGTTACGCCAGCGACGAAACGCCGGAACTCATGCCGGCGCCGATCATGTTTGCTCATCGCTTGGGTCGGGAACTGACGCGCGTTCGCAAATCCGGCCGAGTTGCCTGGCTGCGACCCGATGCCAAGTCGCAGGTCTCCGTTGAATACGTGGACGGAAAACCCACACGCATCACGAACGTCGTGATCTCCACGCAGCACGCTGCCAATGTTGAGCATCGCGAGATCGAGTCATTCTGCATCGAGAATATCATCAAGAAAGTTTTGCCCGCCCGCTTGCTGACTTCCAAGACCGAGTATCTCATCAATCCGACCGGCCGTTTTGTCGTCGGCGGACCGCAGGGCGACAGCGGCTTGACGGGACGCAAGATCATTGTGGACACCTACGGCGGCATGGGCCGGCATGGTGGCGGCGCCTTCTCCGGCAAGGATCCCTCCAAAGTGGACCGTTCGGCTGCTTACATGGGCCGCTGGGTGGCGAAGAACATTGTTGCCGCGAAACTCGCCGCCAAATGTGAAGTGCAGTTCGCCTACGCCATTGGACATCCGAATCCGGTCAGCGTTCACATCGACACTTTCGGCACCGGCACGGTGAGCGACGAACGCATTCTCCAGGCAGTGCGGGAAGTATTCAGCTTCAAGCCCGCGGACATCATCGGGCAACTCGATCTGCTCCGCCCGATCTATTCCAAGACCACGAACTACGGTCACTTCGGCAAAACCGATCCTGACATCACTTGGGAACGCGCGGACAAGACCGAAGCATTGCGCAAAGCCGCCGGCCAATCCAAGTCACCCGTGGCCGCCGCGACCTTGAAAAAAGCCGCGTCGCTCGTGAATGGCCGCTCCGCTTCTGCGGCACAACTCAGTGCGTAACGAGTTTCAAGTTGGAAGATTCAAGTTTCACGGTGAAGAAAGCTGCCTTGCTTGAAACTTGTTTATGTATCACTCGTTCGAAGATTTGGAAGTGTGGAAGCATGCTTGCCGGCTGGCTGTGGAAGTCAGCCGGACGCTCGCCAAATCTCGGCAGTATTTTATTCGTGATCAAATGCAACGAGCGGCGCTTTCAATTCCTTCCAACATCGCTGAGGGGTCGGAACGCGACAGCAAGCTTGATTACATTCGTTTCCTCCGCATCGCCAAAGGTTCGGCAGCGGAGCTTCGCACCCAATGTTACATCGCAGCGAAACTTGATATCCTAAACAAATCCGAGGCCTCCCGCTTCACGATCGAATGCAAGGAAATCGCTTCAATGCTGCAGGGGCTTATTCGCGCCATCAAACAGGCTCGATCGGTAACTTAAAACTTGAATCTTGAAACTTAACACTATGCAAAAAATAAAACTCACCACTTCCCGAAGACTCCTTATCAAAAATGGCAACGGCGCTTCCAAGAACGACTTCAAGGTCAAAGACCTGAGCCTCGCTGAATGGGGCCGCAAGACCATCGAAGTGTCCGAGCACGAAATGCCCGGTCTCATGTCCATTCGCGCCAAGTACGGCAAACTGAAACCGCTCAAAGGCGTGCGCATCACCGGCTCGCTGCACATGACGATCGAAACGGCGATTCTGATCGAAACGCTCGTCGAACTCGGCGCCTCCGTGCGCTGGGCCAGCTGCAACATCTTCTCCACGCAGGATCACGCCGCCGCCGCCATCGCCGCTGCGGGCATTCCGGTCTTCGCCTGGAAAGGTGAAACGCTCGAAGAATACTGGGACCTCACGCTCGCCGCGCTCACGCATCCCGGCAACAAAGGTCCGCAACTGATCGTGGACGATGGCGGCGACGCCACCCTGCTCATTCACAAAGGCTACGAACTCGAAAACGGCAGCGACTGGGTCAACTCCAAGAGCGGCTCGCACGAAGAACAGGTCATCAAAGATCTGCTCAAGCGCGTGCTCAAGGAACGCCCCGGTTTCTGGCACGAAGTCGTGAAAGATTGGAAAGGCGTTTCCGAAGAGACGACCACCGGCGTGCATCGCCTTTATCAGATGCTCGAACAAGGCAAACTCCTCGTTCCCGCCATCAACGTGAACGACTCCGTCACCAAATCGAAATTCGACAACCTCTACGGCTGTCGCGAATCGCTCGCTGACGGCATCAAGCGCGCCACCGACGTCATGATCGCCGGCAAGGTCGCAGTCGTGGCTGGTTACGGCGACGTCGGCAAAGGCTCAGCGCATTCGCTGCGCGGCTTCGGCGCTCGCGTGATTGTCACCGAGATCGATCCGATCAACGCCCTGCAGGCCGCGATGGAAGGTTTCGAAGTCACCACCATCGAAGACACGCTCGGAACTGCGGACCTTTACGTCACAACGACCGGCAACTGCGACATCATCACGCTGGAACACATGCAGAAGATGAAGGACCAAGCGATCGTTTGTAACATCGGTCACTTTGATAATGAAATCCAAGTGGACCGCTTAAACAACGCTCGCGGCGTGAAGAAACTGAACATCAAACCGCAGGTGGACAAATACACCTTCCCCAATGGGAACAGCATCTACATGCTCGCCGAAGGCCGACTGGTGAATCTCGGTTGCGCGACCGGCCATCCGAGCTTCGTGATGTCGAACAGCTTCACCAATCAGGTCCTCGCGCAGTTGGACCTTTGGAAGAACAAAGACACCGCCAAGATCGGCGTCTATCGTTTGCCCAAGCATCTCGACGAAGAAGTCGCCCGCCTGCACCTGGAAAAAATCGGCGTGAAGCTGACCAAGCTCACGAAGAAGCAAGCCGACTACCTCGGCATCTCGGTGGACGGTCCTTACAAGCCGGAGCACTATCGCTACTAAAAGTTCCTTCTCCGGAACATTTCTCAGGCGCGTCAGCAATGACGCGCCTTTTTGTTTTACCGCAAAGAACTAACGCGGCGAAGCCGCGTGAAATCCAACTGGGGCGCGGGCTTCAGCCCGCTTCAACCCATGAATGAATAGAGACGCTGTCTTTTTTGCGGGTTGGTGGGCGTGAGTTGAAGCGGCGTGAACGCCGCGCGCCTCCAACGGGCTGCGCCGCGCGAAGCTATTTCGCCTTTTTGAACGAGCATTTCAATCGGCATGTTGGCAGGCACGACTTCGAGGCCGACTTGATCCTGTCTGGCTCTGGACATCTGAAAGGCGAATGGAGCACTCCGTTCGCCTTTTGTTTTAACTGCTCAACGCCCGTTGGATCCGTCGAACGAGCCGCGCCTGATTCCTCCGCGCAAGCTCATGTTCCCAGACGCGCAACACGCGCCAGCCCGCCTTGCGCAAGGTGCGTGTCACCAGCGCGTCGCGGGATTTGTTTGCTGAAAGTTTCCGCCGCCAGAACTCGCGATTGTTCACCGGCTGATTGCAATGCATCGGGCAGCCATGCCAGAAACAGCCATCCACGAAGATCGCCAGCCTCGCCTGCCGGAAAACGAAATCGGGTCTGACTTGAAACTTCACCTTTGAACCTTGGCCCTTCAGCCGAACATGTCTCCGCCAGCCCGTAATGCGATGCGCTCGCAGAAGTTTCGCCAGCGCCAGTTCCGTATCCTTGTTCCCGCGGCTGCGAATCCGCGACATCACTTCGGAACGCTTTGTCTTGGTGAAGACGTC
>JBQCEJ010000548.1:0-4056 GCA_051960355.1 Verrucomicrobiota bacterium
CGCGAGCACCATCGCCTGGTCACCGCGGTGGTATCGCAGCGAGGTGCGCATTCTTCGCAACACCATTCCGGCGTGGGGGCCGAAAGGATTGTTCTTTGTGGTCCTGGATTCCGCGTTGCGCGGTCATTATCCCCGCGCGGCCCACACCGGCGCGACGATCTATCACTATGGCTGGGTCAGGAGCGAAGCGCAAATGAACCTGAAGGCGGCGGCGGTTGAAAAATTCTGGCGCAGCCAGGCGAAGGCGGAGGCAGATTACTCGCAAATTGACGCGGCGACCTTGAAGCCGTTCACGGGCACGCATCCCCGCGCAATTCAAAAATGGCTGCCGCCAGCGAATGGTCTATTTCAAGCCGATCCAAACTACCGCCTTTCCCGACGGGATAAGAAACATCGCTTCATGCTGAAGCTGGAGCAGTGGTTCGGATTCCGGTTTAACAAGAAACATTACCGGCTCGTCCGCTGACCGGCGGAAGGCACAGCTCGTTGGATTCAGCCGCGTGCGTAATTCCGGTAATTCTTTTGATAGGTCCAGCGGTTGCGCAGCAGCCACAGCCGGTGTTTCATCCGTTCGGCCCAGCCAAAATCCGCCGCGTGCAACAGTTGCTTTTTCCGCGCCTCCGGAACATGCAGTTCTTCCAACCAGGAGACCAGCAACGCGAAGAGTTCCTCCGCCACCCCGCGATTTGAGGCAATGACATTTTGAGTCTGCGATGGGTCGCTGGGCCGGTGATACAACTCCGCGCCCGGCAATCCTTCCGCCGGTGCATAGACGAGATACCAGTCGTCCGTCAGCACCGTGAGACAACTGACCTTGCCTTTGTGCGGATGGCAGCCGCCTACGGCAAAACGTTGTGCGCTTGGTTGCGCGCTCAATCGCGGCACGAGAGAATTTCCCTGCGCCCATTGGACTCTCGGAATTCCCGCGAGTTCCAGCGCCGTCGCAAACAAGTCCGGCGGCTGACAAAGTCCGGGGAAGCTTTTCCCGGCACCGACTCCGGCTGGATGGCGGATCAAAAGCGGAATGTGCCCCAGCTCTTCGTAAATGGTTGTCGGGCGGGAAAGCTGGCTCTTCAACGGTTTTCCCAGCATGCCGTGTTCGCCGAAATAATAGCCGTGGTCTGAACAGAAAATCACCGCCGTGTTCTCGAGCAGATTTTTCCGGCGCAGGTGCGCCAGCATTTCTCCCACCCAGAAATCCGTCTGACTGACTTCCGCCCGGTAAAGGCTGCGCATGTTGTCCAGCTCCGCGGCAGAATAGCGGCTCGCCTTCCCGGAATGGGGCCAGAACACCTTGTCGCCGGATTTGTTCAAGGGATAGGAATCAAGGAATTTTTGCGGTGCGTCCCACGGCTCGTGCGGATCGAAGGTATCAAGCCAGAGAAAAAATTTCTCTCGCGGCTGATCCAGCCAGCTCATCGCTTCGCGAAAGGAACGCTCGGTCGTGTTGGTGCCCTGCTGTTGATACCACCACGCGTTGCGCCGGTAACGCTCGAGACGATTGGGCTTGGGTTCGAGCTTTTCAACCGCGCACGGCAGAGCGATCATCGGCGCGGAGGCGGGTTGAAAGAAATCGTGCAACTGCCCGGGCACATCTTTGACGAAATCAAACCCGCGCCCGAAGCCGAATCCGTCCTGCATCAGATGGAGATTGTCCGCCACCAGCGCTGTGTTGAAGCCGTGATGCTGGAAGACTTCCGCCAACACCGGGAAGTGATAGGGCAATGGTCCCCAGTCCATGAGCGGAAATGTGTAGCGTCCGGTGAACACTTCGATGCGATTGACGAGCGTGGGAAACGAGCAGAGCCAGAAATCAGAGAAGGTTGCGCTCTCCCGCGCCAATTGATCGAGCTGCGGCGTCATGACCGGCTGGCGTCCGACGAAGCCGAGGTGGTCGTAGCGAAACGTGTCCGAACAGATGACGATGACGTTCATGGGCGTGATTCCTTTTCCGCCGTCACCCATTTGCGTTCCAACAGAAACGCATACTTGGCGAAGACATTGATCCATTTCGCGCCGGCGATCACCCATCCCCGCCACCCGTCCCGCCAGCCGCTCTTCACAATCAGAATTTTGACAAGCGCCATCCAGGGTGAGAAGACCAGTTGGTACCAGCGCAACGGACGGTTCACGCGTTGCAACGAATCTGCCGCGAGCCGGGCGTATTTCAACGTGCTTTGGAAATGATCCGTCAACGAGCAAAATGGATAATGCAAAAGATGGCCCTTCAGCCGCGAGACGGGTCCGTCGGTTTCCAGTTTTTCATGCACGTCGAGTCCCACCCAGCGCGCCGCCGGCCGGCGCACGAGTCGAACCCGCCATTCTGGATTCCAAGCATGACGAATCCATTCCCCGAGATAAAAATTAAGCCGATCCACCGCAAAACCGTTTTCCTGTGGCTCGCCGTTGGCGAAGGCTGCGTGAATGGAATCGCGCAACTCGGGTGAAACCTCCTCATCCGCGTCCAGGCATAAAACCCACGGTTGGGTGCAGCGCTTCAATGCGAGATTCTTCTGGTCAACATATCCCGGCCACGGATTCACTTCAAAAACTGCGCCGAATTTTTCCGCCACGGCGCGAGTTCCATCACTGGAGCCGGAGTCAATCACAACGACTTCCAATGCCAGTTGACGAACGCTTTCAAGGCAGCGTTGAAGATTCTCCTCCTCATTTAGAGTGATAATGGCGACGGACAGTGCCGGACGATTCTTCACGCCTTGTCTGATACTTGATTCGACTGGCATGGTGAAAGTTTTTTCCTCGGTGAAGAGTCAGAGTCTGCAAACCTTTGGAAAAACGCATGCCGCAGAGGCTCGGCTTGAGTCAGGGCATTAGATCATCCGAAAACCGATTGGCGCAAACAAACGATCTCCTGGGTCGAATCTTGGTGAGCTGTCTGAATATCCGATTGTACCAGCGGCCCAGCCGGTAATTCAGTGAAGTACTCTTCGTCGGAGTCTCGTGGGATGCAGCCGTAGCGGAGGGGTTTAAACCTGCTTTTTGACAAAGCTTGGGGAAGATTTCCCGCTTCGCAAATGAGTACAATTCCAGATCGAGCTGGTTGTATTCCCTCGCGAGTTCAACGATCCGAGGATCGCTTTCCAAGCGCTTCTTTATCGTGTTATCCGGTGCAATCTGTCTTCGTTAATAACTGAGGTTCAATGGATACGGGCTCAGCCTTCCTAATGCTTCAAGGGAGAGATCGAACTTCTCGGTCAGTCCTACAAAGCCACATTTCTCGAGAAAGAATTTCGCTTTATTCAGGTCGGTGCCGCCGGAGATCCACTTCACCTGGAGATTTGAGAGAACACCTTTCGCGCGCAGCATTTCTTCGAATGACTTCTTATGCCCCATTCTGGCGAGATGCTGGTAGTGAGAGAAAGCCCGTGCAATCGGCTCTCTCAGCAGGGTCATGTAGAATGGGTCTGGCGCGCCGAGTTCCAGAGGATCAATGATGTTTCCGCCTCCCAAGCTCCGCATCCACGGAAAAATTTTCCGCGCAAACAAGAAGTCCTGCCGGTCGAATACCGGTTTGCGAATTTGAAAGGTATGGCAGTGCGAAATTCCAAAGGTGTTCTCCAGGACAAATTGAAAAGTAGATCCAGCTGTTTTTGGAACGTGCAAAAATATTATCATTAATATGAATGAGCATCTTTGGTAGCGACGCAGTTTAGATAAACTAACAATCACAACTGGCTCCCGCAAGCCTTGTTCCAGTCAGCCCTCCCACGGCAGCAAATCAGCGGCATGAAATCCAGGCGCGGTCTCTGGCGACGGCTGGTTTGGATCACCCACTCGGCCCGTGGCCAGCACGCGTTCGTAGTACGCCAGATAATTACGTGCCATGTCGAGATGAGTCAGCCCGCCTTTGATCACGCGGTCGCGACAGTCCTCCGGTTTGAATCGGGCCGGACTCTTCACCGCATCGGCCAAAACATTTGGGGAGGCGCTGAGGACTCCCGTTTGGCGCGTCACAAGTTCGGGCATGGAACCGTACGGCGTTGCCGCGACATAGCAGCCACTCACCAGGGCTTCATTGACCGCGTTGCCGAAGGG
>JBQCEJ010000549.1:0-6688 GCA_051960355.1 Verrucomicrobiota bacterium
AAATCGGTGGACTTGGAACACTGGCAAGACATTACCCCGCAAGTTTCGCTACCCAAAGGCATTCGCCACGGAACGGTCCTAAAGGTTCCTAGCGGCGTGGTGTTGAAACTCCAAATATTTCCAACCAACGAAACAAACAAATAAATCAACCGTGAAAACTAACATGATTGAATGGATGCTCGTAATCGGCGCGGGAGCCTTTCTGGCTTGCCTGGCAGGCTGTGCAACTCAAGGCTCGTCAGCGGGCAATATTTCCAAGGAACCTTTTGGCTCGGCCGATGGCAAACCGGTGGAACTCTACACGCTCAAAAACTCGAAGGGCGCCGAAGCCAAAATCATGACCTACGGCGGCATTGTCCAGTCGCTCAAGGTCGCGGACAAGAATGGTCACTTTGACGACGTCGTGCTCGGTTACGATGACGTTGCTGGTTACATCAAGGAGACGCCTTACTTTGGCGCGCTCATCGGCCGTTACGGCAATCGCATTGGCGGGGCGAAGTTCACGCTGGAAGGCCAAACCTACACCCTCGCGACCAACAACGGGCCGAACACGCTGCACGGCGGGTTGAAAGGTTTCGACAAGGTCGTCTGGAAAGTCGTGAAAGCCGACGTCAGCTCGAAGGGACCGCGACTGGAACTGAGCTATCTCAGTCCGGACGGGGAAGAAGGTTTTCCCGGCAACCTGAACGTCACCGCGACATATACGCTGACCGACGACAACGAACTGCGCCTGGATTTCGCGGCCACCACGGACAAGCCCACGGTCTGCAACCTCACGCATCATTCCTATTTCAACCTGCGCGGCCAGGGTAACGGCGACATTCTCGGCCACGAGGTTTACATCAATTCCGACAAGACCACGCCGGTGGACAGCGGATTGATCCCGACCGGCGACTACGCTTCCGTCGATGGCACTCCGTTTGATTTCCGCAAGCCGACCGCGATCGGCGCGCGCATCAATGATCCGAACACGCAACTGCAGTATGGCCCGGGCTATGATCACAATTGGGTCGTCAATAAACCCTTGGGCAAGCTCGGCTTGATGTCGCGGGTTTACGAGCCGACCACCGGCCGCGTCATGGAAGTTTACAGCGATGAACCGGGCGTGCAGTTTTACGCCGGCAATTTCCTTGATGGCACGATCACTGGCAAAGGCGGAAAAGTTTACCAACGCCGCACTGGTTTCTGCATGGAACCGCAGCACTATCCGGATTCGCCGAACAAGCCGCAGTTCCCGTCCACCGAACTGAAGCCAGGCCAGACGTTCCACAACACGATCATTTACAAGTTTTCGGTTCAGAAATAAGGCCGACGAGAACCCGCATGCTCCCGGTGGACTCATAAACCGGGAGCCTTCCTAACCCAACCATGAACATACCAACTCCGATCTTGGCCGCCGCAACGCACGGTCAATCTACTCTCACAGGCATCGACTGGGTGGCGATTGCCTTCTACTTTTGCATCCTGCTGGCCGTCGCCTGGTGGGTCGTCAGCAAAAACAAAAACACGGCAGCCGATTACTTCCTTGCCGGTCGAAATCTCGGTTGGTGGGTTATTGGTGCGTCCATCTTCGCCTCTAACATCGGCTCGGAACATATTGTGGGACTCGCCGGTTCCGGCGCCAAGGACGGCGTGGCCCTTGCGCATTACGAATTGCACGCATGGTGTCTGCTTGTGCTCGCGTGGGTCTTTGTCCCGTTCTACGCGCGCTCGATGGTATTCACGATGCCTGAGTTCCTCGAAAAGCGTTTCTCGACGCAGTCCCGTTACGTGCTTTCCATCGTTTCGATCGTGACATTTATTGTCTCAAAGATCGCGGTCGGCATCTTTGCCGGAGGCGTTGTGTTCGGCACGTTGCTGCCGGAAATGCAAATTCACATCGGCAACCGCGTGATCGACAGCTTTTGGATTGGTTCCATTTCGGTCATTCTGCTGACCGGCATTTACACGATGATCGGCGGCATGCGCGCCGTGGCCTACACGGACGCCGTTCAGGTGGTCGTTCTCATCGGCGGCTCCGCCCTGCTCACCTTTTACGGCCTGAGCACGCTTGGCGATGGCCAGGGCATAATGCATGGCTGGAGCGAGTTGCGCAGATTGTGCGGTTCGGACATGCTGAACCTCTGGAAACCGCTTGTTCCCGCTGGTCAGATTGCTACTTGGTCGCCGGTTATTGAAAGGAATGCCGCCGGCGAGGTGGTAAAACAGGCCTGGTATTTCAACCAGAATTTCCCATGGCTCGGCATGGCGATCTGCGCGCCAGTGATCGGCCTTTGGTATTGGTGTACTGACCAATACATCGTGCAACGCGCGCTGGGCGCCCCCAACCAAAAAGTTGCCCGCGAAGGCAGCATTTTTGCCGCATTCCTCAAACTGTTCCCCGTTTATCTTTTCATCATTCCCGGGCTGATTTGCTACGCGCTCGTTCAGAGCGGCAAGGTTCCGGGACTTACGGCAGCGTTCGCCGCCGACCCAAACGCAGCGCAAGGCGCGTTTCCTTTGATGGTGGAACATCTTCTGCCCCCGGGCTTGCGCGGTATCGTAGTAGCCGGTTTGCTCTCCGCGCTAATGGGTTCGCTCGCTGGCGTATTCAATGCCTGCTCAACACTTTTTACCGTGGACATCTATGAAAAATTGCGCCCCAAAGCATCGCAAAGTGAAATCGTGCGGATGGGTCGGATCGCGACCGCGGTCATGGTGATCATCGCCATGCTGTGGATCCCGGTCGTGAAAGGCGCGAACGGCCTGTACAATTATCTGCAATCGATCCAGGGTTATCTCGCGCCGCCGCTCTGTGTGGTGTTCTTCTTTGGGGTTTTTTGGAAACGGCTCAACGCCAAAGGCTGTTTGTGGGCGATGGTTATTGGCTTCATTGTTGGTCTCTTCCGCATGTTGGTGGATACACCGATCACCCTCGGCATGAAGAGCTATCCCGAAAACTCGTTCCTCTGGATCATCAATAACATCAACTTCCAATATTTCAGCATCCTCATCACGCTGATCTCCGCGATCGTAATGGTCGTGGTCAGCTACATGACTGAAGAACCCAATCAGGCGCAAATCAAGGGACTGACCTTCGCCACTGCGACGGCCGAAGACAAAGCCGCCACGCGCGCCAGCTGGGATTGGAAAGATGTCACCGCGTCCTGCATCATCATGGTGTTCATCACCTTTGCGTACATCTATTTTCGCGGCTGACCGCTGAAGCCTTTCGCGAGCGCGCTGATTTAGGTCAGCGCGCTTTTTCATTGCACCCTTCGAAACCGGCCGCCGCGAGTGCTTCGATCTCACCCGGTCGCGCACTGGATTAAACCGTGCCTTGTGATATTATCAGCCATGAAACATTCCGGACCACTCGCCTGGGCTGGCTGCGCCTATGGAGCGGCGTTTGCGGCTTCACTCCTGTTCGCGCAAAATCCCGCCGGTCCCAAACAGCCAGCCGTTACGACAATCACCAAAACCAATTCATCAGTCACACCCATGTCATCCTACAAGAAACCTTCCGCATCGGATTTGAAAAAGCAGCTTAACCCGACTCAATTTCACGTGACTCAGGAAGCTGGAACCGAGCCCGCCTTCCGCAACGAATTCTGGGACAATCACAAGCCCGGAATTTATCTCGATGTGGTCTCCGGCGAACCGCTCTTCAGCTCGCTCGACAAGTTTGATTCCGGCTGCGGTTGGCCGAGCTTCAGCAAACCCGTTTCCGAGGAGAAGGTCGCGGAAAAGACGGACAAAAGCTTTGGGATGACGCGCACCGAAGTCCGATCCAAAACCGCTGATTCTCATCTGGGCCACGTGTTTGACGACGGTCCTGGTCCCACGCATCTGCGCTATTGCATCAACTCCGCCTCGCTGCGGTTTGTGCCACTGGAGAAAATGGAGGAACAAGGATTCGGTGCTTATCTTGAGCGGTTCATCAAGGCCGGGCTTTACAAACCCAAAGCGCCAGCTTCAGCGACCAACAGTCCTGCCAAACAATAGGCCAATCGATATCGGAAAATCGCTCTCTGTATTGGAGCCAGAGCGGGCTTGCAACGCCCTGCCACATGGCTAGCTTGCGCGTGTGCAACGCTCCTTTTTTTCCAATTGCAACGCTCGCCTGGGAAGCCTCCTCACGTGTTTCTTTTTTCTGCTGAATGTCAGCGCCGGCGACGTCACGCTCACGATCTCTGAGCTTGCCAGTGAACCCCACGAAGCCGGATCAGCCGGCTTCTGGCTGAATGCGCTGAATCCCTCCAATGAAGAAACGAGCTGGAAGGCGCCCAGCGAAATCAAATGTCGGGTAACCTCCCAGAGTGGTTCAATTGAGGTCGTCGCAAAGCCGCAAGGCGTCTCCGCGCCAGAAGCTGCCGTCATCGCTCCCGGGAGCTTTGCCCGACGTGAATACACGTTGCCCATTCCAAAAGAGTGGAACGGCGATGTTGCGCTCGAACTGAGTGACTTGGGGAATCTTCAATTGCTTTTGAAAACCTCCCGCGGTTTGCCAGTGCCGGCCGTCGAGCCGACGCGCAAGGGAATGGTTTACTTTCTAAAAGGCCGGAAGTTCTCGGAAGACGGGCGTTACGATCCGGAGATTTTTTTCAAAGAGCACTTCTTTGGTTACGAACCGTTCTACTTTGTCGCCGGGACGGAATCACCGAATGCAAAGTTCCAGATCAGTTTTAAATACCGGCTCTTGAACGATCACGGTTGGTTGGCCGAAAAAGCGCCGTTGCTCAGCGGATTTCATGTCGCTTATTCGCAGACGTCGCTCTGGGATTGGAACGCCGCTTCCGCGCCATTTTTCGATTCGAGCTATCGGCCCGAGTTTCTTTACTCGTGGGATCGAATCTTTGGAGGCGAGCCCACCAACTGGTTCCAACTCGACTTTCAAACCGGCGTGCAACACGAATCCAACGGACGCTCGGAACCGGAATCAAGAAGCTTGAACATCGCTTATCTCCGGCCTCGTTTAACGTTTGGGAAAGACAGCGGGCTCCAACTGACATTGACGCCGCGCGCCTGGGTTTACGTCGGCGATTTGAGCGACAATCCCGATATTGCGGACTATCGTGGTTACGCGGATTTGCGCGCGGCGATCGGCTGGAAACGGGGTTTGCAGGTTTCGGCGCTCGGCCGCATCGGTCAGCGATTCAGCCAAGGCAGTGTGACGGTGGATGCCACCTATCCATTGATGCAGCCGCCGTCGGGTAGCTTCAGCGTGTACCTCATGGCTCAATATTTTGTCGGCTACGGCGAGAGCCTGATCGGCTACAAGGAGCGCACCGAAATCTTTCGCGCCGGTTTCTCGCTCTTTCGCTAAGCCGACCGAGCCGACTTGAATCAGGCCGACGCTGCCACTGGCTTGGCCCTTCGTCGTTTGACAAAAGCCAGCAACGCCCGTGTTGGCGGCGAGTCGAGGTAGTCGTGGAGCAACCGCCAGATCCAGCGACCGATGAAAGCATAGACCTCGAAGACTGCCAGAAAGAACCGGTTCTCCAGCCGTTCCAAAACCGTGTTTTGCGCGACCTTCTCCGCGTAAACGATCGACCGGACAAAGCGGACTTTCCGGAAGCGCCGCGACTTGAACACGCGCTCTTTCACCAGCTTTAATACGCCCGGCCAGCAGGTCGTGTCGTGAAATGCCATGGTGCCGCCGTTGACCACCTTGGGAAACCATGATTCAAAATCGTCGCGAACACCTTCGTATTCGTGAAGACCATCAATGAAAATAAATTCAACCGGCTCCTCAAACGTCTTGGCGACCGCGGTGGAGAAATCCACATGCGGAACCACCACATCCTTCACTTTGGCGTTGGCGATATTTCTTTGAAACTCGTCGAACGTCCAGACCTTGCCAAACATCTCGGAGTGTTCCGGCGAACCGGTATGCGGATCCACGGCGTGAACCTTGGCCTGACTTCCGGCGAGCGAACCGTAACTGAGCCAGATCGTGGATTTGCCTTTCCACGAGCCCACTTCCACAATTGAGCCGCGCCCGGTGCATTGACGGGCCAGCCGATACAGCAATCGGCCTTCTTTGGGGTTCAACCAACCATCCACTTTATCCGCTTCAGCTTCGACGTGTTTCATAGGATCGACCCAAAGCCTGCACAGCAAACGATGGAAACGAAATAGGTTGTATCCTCCATCAGTCTTGGGAAAGCACTCCATGGCCGAAGCTGCTAAACTCATCATGCAGAGGCCGCCAAACCCCCAAATACAGAGCGGGCGACAGAAACATTCCTGTCGCCCGCATTTGAATCTTGCAACGCCAGAAGATTCGAGCCAACTCGCGTCGGCTGCTACTTCTTTAGCGGGCCGCTACACTTTCGCGACCAACTGGCGCAACACGAACGGCAGAATGCCGCCGTGCTGGTAGTAGTCGATTTCGATCGGTGTATCGATGCGGCAGCGGACCGCGACATTTTCCACCGAGCCGTTGGCGCGTGTGATTTTCAAGGTGAGATCCTGCTGCGGCTTCAAATTCGCGCCCAGGCCCAGCACATCGAACGTTTCCGTTCCGTCCAGCTTCAGTGTTTGAGCCGTGGTGCCTTCCTTGAATTGCAGCGGAAGCACGCCCATGCCGACGAGATTGGAACGATGGATTCGTTCGTAGCTTTGAGCAACGACGGCTTTGACTCCGAGCAGCGCGGTGCCTTTAGCGGCCCAATCGCGCGAACTGCCCGTGCCGTATTCCTGTCCA
>JBQCEJ010000550.1:0-5293 GCA_051960355.1 Verrucomicrobiota bacterium
GACCCGATGCTACTCATGAGCTTGAGGGACGATTTCACCTCTTAACCCTCAGCTGCTCAGCAGTTCGATAGACTCTTAACTGCCCTGACGAATACCGCTCACCCAGAGATTCCAACGCGCCGCTCAGATTCCCATAGCCGAATCGTTCGAACGCCGCCGCGATCTCGCGTTGTGCTTGGGCGTCCATCAACCGGTTGACGTCCAACGCTTCACCCGCCAGCAAGGCATCCTCCAGGTGACCGTAGATCGTGCTCTCTTTCAGCCCGCGAATTCTCACAATGTCGGCCACCGACTTGCCTTGCTTGAAAAAATACAAAGTCTCCCGCGCCGTCTCGTTCAACCGTGGACGCGCCGCGCGCACCGCCGGTTCGCTGAAGGAATCATCCGCAAAGATCTGGCGCGGATTCGTTCCCAAAAAGGTCTTGATTGCATCCAGGAACGCCGCTCCGAACTCCCGCAACTTCTTTTCACCCACACCGCTGATCTTCGCAAAATCGCTTTCGCTTTGTGGGTAATGCCGGGACATCTGGCGCAACGCAACATCCGAAAAAACAATGTAAGGCGGCACCGCCCGTTCATCCGCAAGCTGCTTTCGCAACTGACGCAAGCTGTCGAAGAGCGCCTCGTCGCAGGCGATTTCCCCGGCGCGATGTTTCGCCGGTCCAGCAGCCGTCACGGGCCGGGTGAGAATAATTTTCCGCCGCGACTTCAGCGCTTCCCGCCCGTCATTCGTCAGCGCAACGGCATTAAACTCATCCGGGTTTTGACTCAACAGTCCGAGCCGCACCAGTTCGCGTCCAATGGCGCCCCACTCCGTGCGGGTGTGCTCGGTTCCAATCCCGTAAGTGGAAAGCGTATTGTGCCCCCACTTGCGCACACGTTCGGTTTCCGCGCCGCACAGAACTTCAACAACATGCTGAATGCCCGCGCCAAACCGGCTCTTTTCGCGAATGCGATACACGCACGAGAGAAATTTCTGGGCGGCAATCGTCGCGTCCCACGTTTCACGCGGACTCAAGCAATTATCGCAGCCGCCGCAATTGACCGCTCCGACCGGCGCGTGGTCGGCCGGGTCGTTGTTCTGATTTTCGCCCTGAAACGTTTCGCCGAAGTAACCCAGCAAATATTCACGGCGGCAACTCGCCACTTCCGCGTAATGAACGATCTGCTCCAACTGCGTGCGCGCGATCTCGCGTTCTTTTGGATCGGGTTTCTCGTCGATGAACCGGCTGTATTTGATGCGATCGCCCGGACTGAAGAGCAACAGGCATTCGCTGGGCAAACCGTCGCGTCCGGCGCGGCCGGTTTCCTGATAATAGCCCTCGATGTTCTTGGGCAAATCATAGTGGATCACGAAACGCACGTTGGGTTTGTTGATGCCCATGCCGAACGCGATGGTCGCGCAGACCACGCGCACTTCATCGCGCAAGAACGCCTCCTGGCTGCGCGTCCGTTCGTCGTGTTCCATGCCCGCGTGATATGCGCCGGCGCGAATGCCATCCGCATTCAGCTTGCTCGCGAGGCTCTCCGCGGTCTTCCGGGCCTGGCAATAAATGATTCCGCTGTCACGTTTCCGAGCGCGGATGAATTCCACGATCTGCTCATACGCGCCGCTCTTGGCTGTAACCTTGTAAGTCAGATTGGGCCGATTGAAACTCGCCACGTAACAGGCCGGCTCGCGCAAGTTGAGTTGCCGGACGATATCCCCGCGCACGCGCTCGGTGGCCGTGGCGGTCAAGGCCATCAGCGGCACGTCGGGAAAATGATCGCGCAAGGAAGCGATCTGTCGGTATTCCGGCCGAAAGTCATGACCCCATTCGCTGATGCAATGCGCTTCATCAATCGCAAACAGATTCACGTTCCAACGCTTCAGATCCTCAAGAAAGCCGGACAACAGCAAGCGCTCCGGCGCCACGTAGAGCAAGCGATACTCGCCATTGTGCAAGCCGCGCAAACGAGGTCGCGATTCGCCCGAGGCCAGGGAAGAATTGAGGAACGTCGCCGCCACGCCCGCCGCCTGGAGGGCGTCGACCTGATCCTTCATGAGCGCGATTAGCGGCGAAATCACGACGGTGAGTCCGGGACGAACCAGCGCCGGCAATTGGAAGCAGAGCGATTTGCCACCGCCGGTCGGCAGGACCGCGAAGACGTCTTTGCCCGCCAGCGCATCACGCATGATCTCTTCCTGCAATGGCCGGAAAGAGCTGAAACCGAAATACTGTTTCAGCACCGGCTGCAACGGAATGGATTGGCTTGGCACGCATTTGTTGTAGCGAATCGTCCCAGGCGTTTGAAGCGAAAAACCGTTCACGCCCGGGAGCGCCGTGATCTCAACGGCGAGCTGTAAAAAGCCCCGGGCAAAACCGGATGGAATTTTCAACCGCAGAGGCTCAGAGAAACTGCTGAGCGCGAAATGCCCGAATCGCGAGATCGCCCATTCTGATTGACGAAACCCGCGTTGCCGCAGCACCGTCTCGTTCATCAATGACACGACGTTTCAAACAGCCGATCTGGATTTTCCCACTCGTCATTGCCGCAGTCGTGGCCGTGTTCGGTTTCTGGGCGAACAGCCGCTTGCGCCAGATCGTCGAGGAACAGGTTCAGGCGAAACTCGTCTCCACTCTGGACGCCAATGTGACCGCGCTCGGCATCTGGACAAAAAACCAGACTCGCCTGGCCAGCTCCGTTGCCGAAGAACCCGAAGTCCAAAAACTCGCAACGCGGATCATTAATCGCTCCATGGCCGTTGGTCCAGAAAACCGCCGTCCCAGTGATCTCCAGGACGCTGAACTGCTTGGAAGCTATCTTCGGCCGCGACTGAACCGCTTGGGCTATGCAATCGGCCAACTGGTGAACACGAACTTCGTCGTAGTCGGAAATTCCGGCCGCGGGCGAATGGGAGTTGGACTGCCGGTCTCCGACGCGCACACTAATAAATTCGCTGAACTGTTCGCTTCGGGTGAACCGATTCTGATCACACCATTCAAACCGGATCTCCCCGAACGCCGACCGTTCGCGCGGCCCGATCGAACGAATCAAATTGCACACCTGTCTCAATCCACCAACCGGCCGAGTCTTCGCTGGCGCGGCGGCACGGATTTCCCACGGCGCCGGGGCGATCTCATGCTGATGCAGGTGGCCGCGCCGATTCGGGAAGGCAAAGAAATTCTGGGCGCCCTGGCGCTGGTGATTAATCCAACCAATGAATTCAGCCGCATTCTCTCGGTCGCGCGCACCGGTGAAACTGGGGAAACCTATGCGTTCGATCAAACGGGCCTGCTGATTTCCGAAAGCCGTTTTGACGCACATCTCCAGGACATCGGTTTGTTGACCGATACCAACTCCGGTTCCGCACTCAACTTGCGACTGCACGATCCCGGCGTCGATCTCACCCGTGGTTTCAAAACCTCCGAAACAAATCTCTCCGCGCAGCCCTTGATCCGTCTCGTTGCCGGAGCCGTCGAAAACGAAGATGGCGTGGACGTGACGCCGTCGCGGGATTATCGCGGCGTGCCGGTGGTGGGCGCGTGGCGCTGGCTTCCCCAGCTCGGCTTCGGTGTGGCCACGCAGATCGACGCCGCCGAAGCCTACCGGCCGCTGCGCGTGTTGCAGTTGATCTTCGTGATTCTGTTTCTGCTGCTCGTGCTCTGCGCGATCAGCATGTTGCTGTTCTCCTATTCCAATGTGACCTGGCGAAAGCGTCTCACCGAAGCGCAATTGAAGTTGAAGCAGCTCGGCCAATACACACTGGAGGAAAAAATCGGCGAAGGCGGCATGGGCACGGTTTACCGGGCGCGTCACGCCTTGATGCGCCGCGACACCGCCGTCAAGCTGCTGTCGCCGGATCGCGCGGATGCCGCCGCGATTGAACGCTTCGAGCGCGAGGTTTGCCTCACGTGCCAGTTAACGCATCCGAATACGATCCAGGTTTACGATTACGGCCACACCCCGGAAGGGATTTTCTATTACGCCATGGAATATCTGCGCGGCCTCAATCTCCAACAACTCGTCGCCCGTTTCGGGCCGCAGCCGGAAGGGCGCGTTATCCACATTCTAAGTCAGGTCTGTGATTCGCTGGCGGAAGCCCACGCGCTGGGCCTGGTGCATCGCGACATCAAGCCCGCGAACATTTTCCTCTGTGACCGCGGCGGCATTCCCGATTCGGTGAAGGTGCTCGATTTCGGCCTGGTGCGGGAATACAACGCCGACACCCAGGACCGCAGTGCGGGCAAGGAGGAATTCGTCGGCACGCCCTGTTTCATGCCGCTCGAAGCTTTCGAGAACTCAGCCGCGAGCGATCCACGCAGCGACATCTATTCGCTGGGCGCAGTCGCTTATTATCTGCTGACCGGACATTTCGTTTTTGAATTCGAATCCATTGCCGAAATTCATCGGAAACATTTGAACGAAGCCATCACGCCGCCGAGCCGGCGTTCCGCCAATCGCATCAGCCCGGAATTGGAAACGCTGATCTTGCGCTGCTTGAACTCCGATCCCCAACTGCGTCCGCAATCCGCCTTGGAATTGCGCGCTCTGTTGCTCGCCACTCCGCATGCGGGCGATTCCACTCCTGAATCGCGGGCGGATTGGTGGAGTCGTTTCGGGCAATCTGAATCCGTGCAAAACGCCGAGCCCACATCGCTGGCCGCCATCGACCCGGCTCGCTCCACGCCGACAGTGCAGATCGACCTCAACAGCCGCATGCGCTGAAAGCCCCAAGCCGGGGAATTCACCGCAGAGACGCAGAGGCGCAGAGAAACTGCTGGGCGCGAAACACACAAACTGCGGCCCACCTCTCTTCCGAGCGCCGGAGGAGAGGGCTGGGAGAGGAGGAATTTCAAAAATCCAAAACGCCGAACAATGAACGCCGAACTTCGAACGCCCGATGCCTGAACCTGTGACAAAGCCCGCCGACCTTTGTGTCCTTAGCGACCTTTGTGTGAGGTTTCTAATATTCACTGCGCTTACCGTACAAGCAAATGGGCTGCGGAATACCGCAGCCCATTGCCTGAAAAACTGAAACCGCTGTTATGCAGGCTCTTCGACCAGCTTGATCGAGCGGCTCTTCTCGGAACGCTTGCGCTGGTTTTCGTCGAGGATTTTCTTACGCAGCCGCAAGCTCTTGGGCGTGGCTTCGACGTATTCATCGACGTCAATGTATTCCAACGCGCGTTCGAGGCTCAGCTTCAGCGGAGCATTGAGCTGAATGCCTTTGCCGTCGCCTTGTGAACGCATGTTCGTCAGGCGCTTTTCCTTCACCGGATTCACCGGAATGTCATTCTCGCGGGCGTTT
>JBQCEJ010000551.1:0-10402 GCA_051960355.1 Verrucomicrobiota bacterium
GGCGGCTTTGGACCTTGATCCATTGTCGGACCGGAAATTTCGGTTTTACATAGGGTGAGTTCCCCAAACGATCATCGTGTCCAGGAGAGAGTGCGATCAGGGGCCGGTTGAGCTGCTTTAAAACTTGTTCCCGGCAGTGGCTCCCGCTTCAATTTGCCCCCATGAATTTCAAGACTCTTGCTGCGGTTCGGGTTTATGCCGGTTTGATCGTCTGCCTGTTCGGCGGGTTTGCCTTGCCAGCAATGGCTCAGGGCGACGCCAAGAAAGTCGAGCTGATCGAGCCCGAAGACGGTGCGCGGTTCAGTCCCGGAACGAACATTCTGTTCCGCGCCAGGGTGGGGGGTGAGTTGAGCCCCTTGAAGGTCGAGTTTGTGGCCGATGGCCAAATCATTGGAGTGCTCAGCAACGTGCCGTATTCGCTGACCTGGAGCAACGTCAAGGCGGGCACGTACCAGGTGCTGGCTCGCGCCGTTCCCGCCACGGGCGCGCCAGTCGAATCGGAGTCCATTCACCTGCGAGTTTACAATGCGCTGCTGACGTTTGGATTGGATCGCATCGCTCTGCTGGAAAGGCTCAAGCTCTTTGGGATTCCGCTATGGCAATATTGCGCGTCGCTGATTTACATCTTCCTGGCGTTCTATGTTTCCAAATTGCTCGACTTTCTGACGCGCGTCTGGCTCAGGCGCTGGGCGGAGAGGACCGCCACGAAGTTTGACGATCTGTTGCTGGAGTTGCTCAACGGGCCGACCAAAGTCATCGCGTTCGTCATCTTCCTGCGAATCGGCCTGGAGGTGTTCAGCTGGCCGGCGATGGTTCGTGGTTTCCTGGCCAAAGCTTTCACGATTATCGTCGCGCTCTCACTGACCTACACGATTCTCAAGTTCATCGATCTGGTCATGGGCTATTGGAAAGACCGGACGCGGGTCGAAGCCGATCGCACCTTCGATGAACAACTGTTCCCGATCGTTCGCAAGAGTCTCAAAATGTTCGTCGTTGTGGTCGCCGTTCTGGTGACGCTGGACAACATCGGCGTGAACATCACGGCAGCGATCGCGTCCCTCTCCATCGGCGGTCTCGCCGTCGGCCTGGCGGCTCAAGACACTCTGGCGAATCTGTTCGGAGCCGTCGCGGTGTTCGTGGACAAACCGTTCAAGATCGGCGATCGCATTCAACTCGAGGCGGTGGACGGCACGGTGGAATCGATCGGCATGCGCAGCACGCGTGTCCGCAACCTGGATGGTCACCTGATCACCATTCCCAACAAGACGATGGGCAACGCGACGATCACCAATGTCACCCGCCGTCCCAATATCAAAACGGTGATGAACATTGGCATCACCTACGACACTCCGGTCGAGAAAGTGAATCGCGCCCTGGCGATCCTGAACGAGATTTACAAGGAGCATCCCAAGACCGGTGATTTACTCATCAGCTTCAACAAGTTCAACGACAGTTCGCTCAACCTACTAGTGGTCCATTGGTGGAATTCCTTGGACTACAAGGAATATCTCGCCGGCATGCAGGAATTGAATCTCAAGCTCAAGGAACGATTCGATGCGGAAGGCATCGGCTTTGCGTTTCCCACTCAGACGCTCTACCTCAAGCAGGATTCTGACTGGCAGGTGGGCCAGGCTCAGGCCAAGGGCGGAGCGGTCCTGGTAAAACAATAATGCGCGTCCGGCTTGGTCCGACGCTTTTAAAGCGTTTGGCTGACGTGAGATTCTGAGTGCCGTCGCTGTGCCTTGCTTTCGGCGCGTTGTGCATTGTCTCCAGCCGTGCTCATTTTCCCTGTGACGGATGCTTCTAATTGCAGGGGCGCCGCAGGCTTCCGTTGCGTTGAGATTCAGCTGAGTTAGACTCCGAGTAGGATTCGGAAACCAAAGGACCGCCTCCATGCAAATCATATTCAACCTGCTCAAAAAACGTACCGCCTCGACGCTCCTGTTGCTGTTCGTGGGCTTCGGGCTGAACGCGACTGCGGCACAACACACCATCTCAATGACGTCCGATTGGGAATTCTCACCGAGCTATCTAGAAATCGAAGTCGGCGATATCGTCACGTTCATCAATCAGGACTATACGTATAACTATCATGATTCCTATTGCCAGGATTCCTGGTACACCGGATTGCTGGATGTGGATGAAAGCGTTTCCTACCAGTTCGTTGGGACTGGAACCTACAATTACCGGGACACCACGTTTGGTGCATACGGCATGACCGGAACGATCGTCGTCAAGGCAGCCGCTCCGCCGCAACCCGCGACGTTGCTAAACTCGAGTTGGTCTGCCATCAGCGGTTTTCAATGCACGCTGAGCAACCTCGTCGTCGGGAAAACGTATTACATCGAAGCCTCCACCAATCTGGTGAACTGGACCAGCATCGCCACCAACGTGGCTTCCGCGCCGGTTGAAGATTACTTCGATGCGGAAGCGGCCGCCTTGAAATCCCGTTTCTACCGTTCAGTTCATTTGCCTTGAGCTGAAGTGCGCTCGCGCTCAGCCGCGCGATTTCCTTTATCCCATCCATTGCGGATGCTGGGCGGTGGTATCAAATTCGTCGGCGGTTTTGAACAGCTCGAACTTTCCTGCAGACGCCGCTTCGGCCGTGCGTTCGAGCAGAGCGGCGATTTCCAGCTGTGATATCGGTTTGAAAGTCTTGGCCGCCGTGATCGCCTGTTCGAGAATTTCCATGCTGTCGATTCCCGTGATCACGCAGGCCGTCGGCAGGTTGAGCGCGTAATGGAGGCATTCCATCGGCTTCACGACTTTGCTTTGGAGAATCACGCCGCTGCCCATGGATTTCATTCCAAGCACGCCGATTTCTTCCTTCAGCAACTCCGGCAAAACCTGATGTTCAAAGCTGCGGAAATGCGCGTCCATCACGTTCAAAGGCATCTGCACAGTGTCGAACCGGAACTCCCGCTGCTTGGCGAGTTTCAACATGCGCAGATGAATCGCCGGATCTTTGTGACCGGTGAAGCCGATAAAACGGGTTTTGCCGGCCTGGCGCGCCGCTTCCAACGCTTCCACCGCGCCGCCCGGAGCAAAGAACCGATCGGGATCTTCCATGCGAATGACTTCATGAAATTGCAGCAAGTCCACGTGATCGGTCTGGAGGCGTTTGAGCGATTCGTCGATTTGCGCGGCAGCTGACTTCTTCGTGCGCCCGTCAAATTTCGTCATCAGGAAAGCTCTTTGGCGGTAGCCATCGCGCAATGCTTTGCCCATGCGCCGTTCGCTCACGCCCTCGTTGTAATCCCAACTGTTATCCATGAACGTCAGGCCGTGATCGATCGCGCTGCGCATGATCCGCAGGCTTTCCTGTTCGTCTTTTACCTGGCCGATGTGCGAACCGCCAAGGCCGAGGATGGAAATCTTTTCGCCGGTGCGACCCAGCGGGCGAACCGGAAAATCATTCTTGGTTTCTGCGGGCCAGACGTGCGGCCCGGTTGACATAAGGATACTCGTTGCGATAGCCATTTTTACAAACTCCCGTCGGGTAAAGCCGGAACTGGGTCCGGTCGTTTCGATCCGTTTCATACTTTCTGTTTTGGTCCCAAGCCGAGGCTGTGAACATTCCAAGAGATTCCGCCGACTGCCGAAAACGGACAAATAGGGTGAAACCCCGGCCACCCGCGCAGCCGCAGAATTCAGGTGATTGGAAAACGCCGAACAATGAACGCTGAACCCGGAACGCTGAAGCGCTGGCGACTGGGGCCGACAACGGACCGCTCTCCAGTGCGTCTGTCCGGTTGCACCCGTCCCGCCCGCCAAGAATTTATTGGCTTCAAACCCGCCCTTTCCCCATATTCTCGCGGATGAAGTCCATGACGGGATATGGTCGGGGCGAGTGTTCGCAAGACGGATTCAAAATCACTGTCGAACTCAGCTCGGTGAATCGCAAACAGACGGAAATCTCCGTCAACTTGCCGCGCGAGTTGGAAGTGCTCGAAGCGCAAATTCGCGATCTGATCAACCGCCACATCGCCCGCGGGCGGCTGACCGGACGCGTGACGCTTCATTCCAGCGCCGGCAATCTCAGCGCGCAGATGCATCTCAACGCCGATCTGGCCAAGGCTTACGCGCGGGAGTTGAGAAAACTTTCCAAGGAACTGAAACTTTCCGGACCGGTAACCCTCGATCATCTGGTGCGCGCGCCCGGCGTTTTCCAGACCGATGAACAAATCGCCGGCGAAGAAGACTTCTGGCCCGCGGTGGAAAAGGCCTTGAAAAAAGCGCTGCAAGGGTTGCTCAAGATGCGCGAGCGGGAAGGGGAGCATCTCCAGCGCGATTCCGTCGCGCGAATCGGCGTGATGCGCAAAGCCGCCAATCAGATCCGCAAGCAGGCGCCCCAGGTCGCCGAGCGTTATCGCGATCAACTGATTGAGCGGATCAAAAACGCCGGTTTGGATGCGGTGTCGCCGGAGGATGATCGGTTGTTGAAAGAGGTCGTTTATTTTGCCGATCGCTCGGATATCACCGAGGAGTTGACCCGGTTGGAAAGTCATTTTCAGCAGTTCGATGATTGCGTGGAATCCAAGGAGCCGGTGGGCCGCACGCTGGACTTTCTGGCGCAGGAAATGAATCGTGAAATCAACACGATCGGTTCCAAAGCCAATGACAGTCTGATCTCCCGGGAGGTAGTGACCTTGAAAGCCGAGTTGGAAAAGTTCCGCGAGCAGGCGCAGAATGTGGAGTAACAGCACCGGGCTGACATGATGAAAGTTGAGAATCGAAAATCGGCGGTGACACCGGAGCACGGTGAAAGCTTCGCGGCGGACAGCCGCAACAAAACCGTGGCGAACACCGCACCGTTGTTGATCCTGATTTCCGCCCCTTCAGGCGGCGGCAAAACCACGCTCTGCCAGGAATTGCTCGCGGCGCGCCCGGATGTGACCCGTGCCATCACCTGCACCACCCGCGATCCGCGTCCCGGTGAAAAGGATGGCGTGGACTATTACTTTCTCGATGCGGGCTCCTTCCTCAAGCGCGTTCAGGCCGGGAATTTCCTCGAACACGCCACCGTTTACGGCAACAGCTACGGCACTTTGAAAGCGGAAGTGCTGGGCAAGCTGCGCCAGGGAAAAAATGTGCTGCTGAACATCGACGTGCAGGGCGCGGCCGCGGTGCGGGAGCGGGCAATGGAAGATCCGGAGTTGAAAAAAGCGCTGGTGACTGTCTTCCTGACGCCGCCTTCGCTGACCGTGCTGGAAGCGCGGCTCAAGCGGCGCGGCACGGATTCCGCAGCGGTAATCCAGAAGCGCTTGAGCGTGGCGCGGCAAGAAATCGTGCAGTGGAAAAATTTTGATTACCTGATCATCAGCGGCAGCATTGCCTCGGATTTGCAGCGCATGCAGGCGATTGTGGAAGCGGAGAAGATGCGTTCAGAACGGGCGTTGCCGCCGGAGTTTTGAAGGGCGCGGGGCCAGTTGATCGACCTTGCGTCAGGGACGGTTCACGTTTCACGAATCAATAAGATGAAACCAGCGAAAAACATTGTTCTCGGTGTCACCGGCTCGATCGCCGCTCACAAGGCTGCCGACCTGACGAGTCATTTAGCCAAGAAGGGCTTGAACGTTCACGTCGTGATGTCGAGCGACGCCCAGCGCTTCATCACGCCGCTGCCCTTCAAGACGCTGTCGCGCAATCCCGTCATCACGGATCTCTACGAAGAGGAAGAAGGCTGGAAACCGGCGCACATCACGTTGGCCGATCAGGCGGATCTGCTGCTGATTGCACCGGCCACGGCCAACACGATTGCAAAGCTGGCTCTTGGCATTGCCGATGATGCGCTGACGTGCATTGCGCTGGCGCTGAATCCGCAGGCCAAGATTTTGATCGCTCCTGCCATGAACGGCAAAATGTGGTTGCACTCGGCCACACAGCAGAACGTGACCACGCTGAAACAGCGCGGCGCGGAGTTCATTGGCCCGGAAGAAGGTTTGCTCTCGTGCGGTTACGAAGGCATCGGACGCCTCTGGCCGGTCGAGAAAGTTGCGGAACGGGTGTTGGAATTATTGCGGTAAGAAGCACCTGCTGCCGCTGGTTGTTCATAATGAATCGTAGCTCCTGGCGCGGGATTGGATGGCTGAAAGAACTGCTGGCAACCCAGCGGCCGGAGCCAGCTCACCAGGCCGGGCGCATCGTGAAGATGCAGCTTCACATTGTGCTGCCGGCAAAAATGGGGGTGATCGCAGTCGCGCTGTATTACGTCTTTTTTTCTGGCTGGTTTCACGAATTACCCACTCCGCAAGCCGTGGTGTTGCAGGCGCTGCAAGTGTTCTTCGTCGCGTATCTGCTGTGCAACATCATTGCCACCGGCATCATTTTCTCCTGGCGTCGTTTCCCTCCCGGGATCGTCCAGTGGATTGTGTTTACGCTTGGGCTGCTGGACGGCATTTTCGTCGCCGGACTGATTTTCATGACCGGCGGGTTCGAGAGCATTGCGTATTGGATTTTTCCCGGCCTGATTGTGCTGAACGCGCTGAGTATTCCGCTGACGGTGCCGCAACTCGGACTGAACCTGTTGTTGAGCGCATTTTATCTGAGTGCGGGAGTGTTGGAAGCCAGTTTTCCGACGCCAACTTTATTGGATTTGCCGACCAATGCTTATCGGCAAGTGCGCGGCACGAATGCGGTGGGCACAAACGTGATCCAAGCCGCGCAATCGGCCAAGAATAAGCCATGGCCAAAGGACCTGCCCTACAATACCGAGCTGGAAGATCGGCCAGCTGAGCCGGTGATTCCACGCATGTGCGTGCTGTGGCTGCTGGCGCTCTGCTGTTACGGCGTTCAGGTCTTGGCCGAACGCCAACGCCGCGTGGCCGAAGAGGAACGGGAATCCGCAGTTCGGGAAGCGCAGTTGCATTCGGCCGGTCGCCTGGCTGCTGAATTCGCCCACCAGATTAAGAATCCATTGGCGATCATCAACAATGCCGCCTATTCCGTGCGCAAAGCCTTGGATGCCGGGCGCACCGATGTCCGTCCGCAGATTGAAATTATTCAGGAAGAGGTGGAACGCTCGGATCGGATTATCACCCAGATCATGGGTTACGCGCAGTTGACGGAAGGCCGCGTGGAAAAATTGAACGTCCCGGAAGAGCTGGACCGCGCCGTCGATCAGGTGTTTCCGGCGGCATTGGAAACGGGCATTCAGGTTGAGCGCGGTTATTCCCGGAACTTTCCGCCTCTGCTCATGCAGCGAAAACATTTCAGTGACATCTTGGTCAACCTGCTGCTCAACGCCCGCGAGAGTCTGCATGGTCACGGGCAAATCGGAGTCTTCGCCGTTTGCCGCGCGGATGACTCGGTGGAGATTTCCATCCGCGACAATGGCCCGGGAATTCCTCCAGAGAAAATGGAACGGATTTTCGAAGCCTATTATTCGACCAAGGAAAAAGGCACGGGCCTCGGGCTTTCGATCGTGCGGCATAATGTGGAGTTGTATTCCGGCACCGTGCGGGTGGAATCGGAGCTTGGAAAGGGCACTTGCTTTATTCTAACCTTTCCGGCGAAAAGTGTAATTCGTCAGGCCAAATACACATGAATTTGCCGGTCATCCAATCCCAACAATCCGCGTGAGCGCCGCCCCGCCAGTATTGGTCGTCGACGACGAGAAGAACATGCGCGCCTCGCTGGCCACGGTTCTCACCGATGAGGGCTACGCCGTTCGCACCGTCGAGTCCGCTGAGGAAGGACTGGGTTTGCTCGCGCGAGAGGAGTTTCTCATGGTCATCACCGACGCGCGGCTCGGCGGCATGACCGGCTACGAGTTCCTGGCGCGATTGCATCGGCAATGGCCCGATCTGCCCGTGCTGATGATCACCGCCTATGCCACTCCGAAGCTGGCGGTTGAAGCGATCAAAGCCGGGGCCATCGATTACCTTTCCAAACCGTTTGCTCCCGAGGAATTGCTCCACGCGGTCGCCCGTTGCGCCGAACGCCAGCGCTTGCTTCAGGAGAACGCCAATCTCCGCGCGCGCGCAGGCGATGGCTGCCGCCTGGAGGACATCGTGGGTGATTCTCCAAAGCTGCGCGAACTGCGGCAACTGATTCAGACCGTCGCACCGACCGATGCCCGCGTGCTGGTGCTCGGCGAGAGCGGAACTGGCAAGGAGTTGGTCGCCGGTTCCCTGCACAGTCTCAGCCAACGGCGGCAAGCGCGTTACGTTCGGATCAATTGCGCGGCGATTCCCGAAACGCTGCTGGAGAGTGAACTGTTCGGCCACGAAAAGGGCGCTTTCACCGGCGCGCTCAAACAGAAACCGGGCCGGGTCGAAGAAGCGGATGGCGGCACGATTTTTCTCGATGAAATTGCCGACATGAGCCGGCCGCTTCAGGCCAAGCTGCTTCGTTTTTTGGAGGACGGCAGTTTCACGCGTGTCGGTGGAACGCAGGAATTGCGCGTGAACATCCGGCTCATCGCGGCAACCAACCGCGACATTGTCGAAGCGATCCGGCAGGATCAGTTCCGGGAAGATTTGTTTCATCGTCTCAATGTGGTGCAATTCCGGTTGCCAGCCTTGCGCGAACGTGGCGAAGACGTGCTGCTCCTGGCGGACCATTTTCTGCGGCATTTCAGCGCCGGAATGAACAAGCACGTGAAGGCAATTTCACGTGGCGCGCGGCAGAAACTCCTGTCGCATCACTGGCCCGGCAATGTGCGCGAGCTGAAAAATGTGGTCGAACGCGCGTTGATCCTGGAACAGGACGGCGAGATTCAGGCGGCCAGCCTGCCGGATTTCAAGCTGGAGGCGCAGTTGCACAAAACCGCCGCGCCGCAGCCCGCTGGCGATCAGTCGCTGGATGAATTGCTGGCAAACTTTGAGCGCGAACTGATCGGGGCGATGCTCGAACGAAATAATTTCAGTCTGACGAAAACAGCCGAGCAGTTGAAACTCAGCCGCCACGCGCTGCGTTATCGAATGCAACGCTTGAACATCGGTTCCACCACCGACGAAGAAGAGGACAAAGCAATGCCCGCCCCGAAGGAGAGTGTTTCATGATTTCAAACCCAAGTTGCCTGTTCGCGGTTGGCGTGCCGGGAATGACTCTGTTCATCGAAGCGCTGGTTCTTGTTGTGGCTGCCGTTTTCGTCTGGGCCGCTTTCATCCGCAAAGCCGGGGAGCGCCACCCGCATCACGATCGTCCCCACCACTGGAGAGCATCCAAGTCTGCGGAAGGCAAAAGCACGAAGCCGTCGGTGGACTCCAAAGGCCGGCAGCGGCGGCGGCGCAAGGGACGACCGTTGAATCCCACTCTGGCTGAAACCGGGGGCCTGCCGCCGGTGCGTCGACCAGAAATTGAACCGCCAGCAACTGCCTGAAATGCAAGAGAGCCGGACCATCACCCAGAAAAGCGCGTCCAATCTGGCGCTGGCGTTCATCCTGTTGCCACGCCCCAAACGCGAAGCCATGTCGGTGCTGTACGCGTTTTGCCGCGAAGTCGATGACGTCGCCGATGAGGAATCTGTGCCGGTGGAAAAGCGACGCGAACAACTGGCGGAGTGGCGAACCGATGCGCGCCGGGCTTGTGCCGGAGAATCGCCGGAGTTCGTGGTGAACCGCGAGTTTCAACCGGTCATCAAACAGTTTGGACTCCGGTTCGAGTTGCTGGACGAGCTGATCCGCGGCTGTGAAATGGATCTCGATACGAAGCGCTACGAGACTTACGAAGAGCTTGAACTCTATTGCTATCGAGTCGCCTCGGCGGTCGGATTGCTCAGCATTGAAATTTTTGGTTATCACAATCCAGGCTGCCGCGAATACGCCGTCTATCTGGGCAAGGCACTGCAGTTGACCAATATTCTGCGCGACGTCCGCACCGATGCCGAACGTGGCCGGATTTATCTGCCGCTCGCTGAGTTGCGCCGATTCAATGTTCGGGAAGAGGAAATTCTGCGGTTTGAATACTCGGATCGTTTTCACCAACTGGCTCAGAGCGTGGCCGAACGGGCGAGATACTTTTATCAGCGTGCCCGCGAAACCTTGCCATCGGAAGATCGGCGCTCGATGGTGGCGGCGGAATTGATGGGCGCCGTTTATTGGCGGTTGTTGCGGAAATTGGAACGCCAGCAGTTCAACGTGTTTGGTCCGAAGCCCACGCGCTTGAACAAAGGCCAGAAACTGCTGCTGATCTTTCGTTCCTGGTATCGTTTCTTCTCCGGAGCCGTGTCGCCCAACTATGGCACGCCTTGACGTTGTGCGAATCCCAGCTTCCGCCAGTTCCAAAAAGGATCATGGCGAAGCCGTGGATTCAGACTAGGATAAGAGCACAAATGAATTCCCGCCGTCTCGTGGTAAATGCCGACGACTTTGGCCGCTCCCGCTCCATCAATGAAGCGGTGATCCGGGCGCATCGCGATGGCATTCTGACGTCAGCCAGCCTGATGGTGAATGAGGTC
>JBQCEJ010000552.1:0-2026 GCA_051960355.1 Verrucomicrobiota bacterium
CGGCTCCGTCATGCGTTCGTCGTAGTTCGGAACGAAATCAACGGTGTCCCGATCCATGTCCTGCATCAGTGCCGCGCCGAGATGCGTCAACCGCGCCTCGGTATAACGCATCGCCGCGGGGGGATCGTTTTCGATGGAACCAAAATTGCCTTTGCAATCCACCAACCGCTCGCGCATCGCCCAAGGTTGTGCCATGTGAACGAGGGTCGGATAAATCACCGCTTCACCATGCGGATGGTAATTGCCGGAAGTGTCACCGCAAATCTTGGCGCACTTGTAATGCTTGCGGCCGGGAAACAGCGACAGCTCATGCATCGCGTACAGAATACGGCGCTGCGAGGGCTTGAGTCCGTCGCGCACATCGGGCAGCGCGCGGGATATGATGACCGACATCGAATAGTCCAGAAACGAGTTTTTGATCTCGTCGGCGACGTTGATGGCGGCGACTTTTTCGCCCATGGAATACGCGCCTCCGGGAGCGGCGGGACCGGACGGAGCTGGCGGAATGATTTCGTCTGACATGAGTTTATTTCAGCGGGAAAATGGGTTCTAAAGCGCGATGTTAAACATCCAGATTGCGAACGTTCAGGGCGTTGTCCTGAATGAACTGCCGACGCGGTTCAACCTCTTCGCCCATCAAGCGTGTGAACATCTCTTCGGCTTCGATCGCATCCGTCAACTCGATGCGCAGGAGTTTGCGTTTCACCGGGTTCATCGTCGTTTCAAACAGGTCCTTCGCATCCATTTCACCAAGACCTTTGAAGCGATACATCTGAATGCCGTTCTTGCCGACGGCTTTGACGCCACTGAGAATTTCAGGAATCGAAAACAGCGGTGTCACTGCAGCCTTGTCCCCGTCGCCTTCGATCAGTTCAAACAACGGCTTGTCTTGAGCGGCATAATGATCAACGGCCAAACCTTTCTTCATCAGCTTGTCCAGGAGATCCGCGATGGCCTTGCTCTCCAGGTGCAGATCGTAAACCGAACCCCGGCGAGTCGGTCCGTCTTTCCGGCGCTCAACTTCCGTGTCGGTGCCAAACAAGTCGTTGTTGGCCCCTTTGAAATTCTCCAGTTCTTCGTTGGTCAGAAAATAATGAACCGTTTCGTCGTTGCCGTCGCGCACCTTCACCATGTGCTGCGGCAGCGTTCCATCCTTGTCGCGCTTGTCGACGTAATCGGCAAAATCACCGCCCAACCGGCGGATGTAGGTCGCATGCTTGTCCAGCGATTCCAGCAACGTGAGAATTTCTTCCAACTGCTTGGGACTGAATTCGCGTCCATCGGCAATGTTCTTCAACCGAACTTCTTCCGTGCCATTCTGCAATAGAATCCGGTTCAACTGCGCATCGTCATCGATGTAATCCGTGCGTTTCTTGCGAGTGATCGAGTAGAGCGGCGGCTGCGCAATGTAAACGAAACCCTGCTTGATCAACTGCGGCATCTGCCGATAGAAAAACGTCAGCAAGAGCGTTCGAATGTGCGATCCGTCCACATCGGCATCGGTCATGATGATGATCTTGTGATAACGAAGCTTCTCCAAATTGAATGCGCCTTCACCTTCGCCGTCACCGATCCCGGTACCGACGGCGGTGATCATCGTGCGGATTTCGTTGTTCTGAAGAACCTTGTCCAGGCGCGCTTTCTCGACGTTGATCAGCTTGCCGCGCAGCGGCAGAATGGCCTGGAATTTCCGGTCGCGACCCTGCTTGGCCGAGCCGCCAGCGGAATCACCTTCGACAATATACAGCTCCGTGTTTTCCGGATCACGATCGGAACAATCGGCCAGCTTACCCGGCAGACCGCCGCCAGTCAGCGCACTTTTGCGCACGGCTTCGCGGGCTTTGCGCGCGGCCTCACGGGCACGGGCGGCGTTTAGGCCCTTGTCGATAATCCGCTTGGCGATCGGCGGATTCGCATCGAAGTAGCTCATCAGCCCTTCGTAGGAAACCGAGCCGACAATGCTTTCCACTTCGGGCGACAGCAGCTTCACCTTCGTCTGCGATTCAAATTTCGGATCGCTGTGCTT
>JBQCEJ010000553.1:0-4329 GCA_051960355.1 Verrucomicrobiota bacterium
GTGGACGGTTTTTACGTTGCGCCCGAGGTTCCCGGCGCCGGCATGACGCCTAGCAAAAAGGCACTCGCGGAAATCAACCAACTCTAAATCGTGGGACAAATTCCGAAACGCGTTCCCGTTAGCTCCAACGCCGCGCCTGGAGGGAAGCCATTCCCGCCAAACCGCACCACTGGCGACGTCGTTCCGAACAGCGTATAGCTAATCTGTGCAAATTGTCCGTCAGGTCGCCCATCCGCCGCCAAAACCATTGATGATTTATGACGGTGATTGCGGCTTCTGCACGCGCTGGATTCATCGCTGGCAGCGCCGCACCGGCGACCGCATTGATTATCAGCCCTCCCAAGCTCCGCAGCTGCCGGCAAGGTTTCCGGAAATCCCGCGCGCCGAACTTGACGCCGCGGTTCACTTGATCGTGCTCGACGGCTCGGTTTACAGCGGCGCGGAAGCCGTGTTTCGATCGTTGGCTCTGGCTTCGCGCGCCAGCTGGCTGCTGGGCTGCTATCAGCGCTCAACCGCTTTTGCACAGTTGACTGAAGCCGCTTATCGCTTCGTCGCGCGTCATCGTAGATTCTTCTCCTTGTTATCGTGATTCTATTCAGCCGATGAATGCTGCCTCGCACCCAATGGAAAACGGTCGCCGATCCATCAAACAACTCCTGGCGCCCTTGGCTGGTTTGCCGGGAGTGTCGGTTGAATGGCTTGGCGCATTTGAGAGCGCCGGCGCAAGCTATGCACTGCCGCGGTTTGTGTTTCGCGGACCCAACAGCAGCGACCCGATCCGCATCGCGATTTTTGCCGCGTTGCACGGAGATGAACCGGCGGGCGCGTTTGCAGCCGTTGAATTTCTGAGCGCATTGGCAAAGGAACCCGGGTTCGCCGAGAATTTTTTAATTCACGTTTACCCGATCTGCAATCCCACCGGATTCGAAGACAACAGCCGTCATTCGCGTCGCGGCAAAGATCTGAACCGCGAGTTCTGGAAATCATCGGTTGAGCCGGAGGTTGAAATCCTGGAGCACGAACTGCGCGTTGGCCGTTTCAGCGGCATTGTTCAACTCCACGCGGATGACACGAGCGACGGCATTTATGGTTTTGTGCGCGGTCACACGCTGACGGAAAACCTGCTGCGGCCCGCCTTGCTGCAGGCCGGCAAAATTCTGCCGCGCAATGTTCAGTCCACGATCGATGGCTTTGCGGCACGCGACGGAATCATCTACGAACAATATGAAGGCATTCTGGCCTCACCGGCTGAAATTGACCCGACGCCCTTCGAGATCATTTTTGAAACGCCGCATCTGGCGCCCATGGATTTGCAAGTGGAAGCGCTGGTGGTTGCCATTCGCACCATTCTGAGCGAGTACCGCGAACTCATGGCGTTTGCCGCAAATATCTGAACGAACGCGTTCGCTCAAGCAGGTCGGGTTCATCGATCGGTAGATTACCCCAATGGTCTTGGACGGTTTGTCGTCCGACAATTCCGTCATGCCTCTGCGGAACATCGGACGGAAATTTTCGTTCGCGGCCCTTGTGTCGCTGCTCACCATCGGGTCGGCGGCACACGGGCAGAATTTCTCTGCATCACGAGAGTTCAACCCTTCCAAAGCCAATCGCCTGATGGGCATGACTGTGGAAGACGGAGACGGCCAGAGGATTGGCCAGGTGCGCAACATTGTTGTCGATGTGCAGTCTGGCTGCGCCGAATACATTATCGTTGGCAGCGGTGGTTTTCTCGGTATCCGCACGAAGCTGCGCGCCGTGCCCTTGCAGGTGATGTCACCCGCGACAGCCAAGCGCAATGTTGTGGAAATTGCCGTTCCGAAAGTGCATTGGAATGACGCACCAACCTTCAGGGTTTCCGATCTGGACGCGTTGGCCCAACCGAATCGGCAAAAGCAAATTGCGGATTTTTATAAGCAGGCGGTGAACGACGGCATGTTGGCGAGAGTGACTGAAAGCCAGGCTCGATCGGCTCCCGTCCTGAGTGCAACCGGACGCGCGACGCAACCGAATCACCCGGGCAAAGCTCAGCTGGAACTCGCGAGCGAGATCATCGGCAGGACGGTCGTGGATCGCGACCGGAAACGGCTCGGCGATCTCAGCGACCTGCTGTTGTTCTTTCATGATCACAGCCCGGCGTTCGCTCTTTTCACGACCGGCAAATGGGCCAGGGACGGCGAGCGCACCTACGCCGTGCCGCTCCGCGATCTGGATTTAAGCGAGAACAACAAAGCACGTTTGCAGATCGACCCTACTTCACTCGATCGCGCCGAACCGTTCGACGCAAGGGCTTTGGAATCGGCGGTGCGGCATCCGAGCCAAGCGCCCGTGGTTTTCAGTTATACTTCAAACCCTGGCTGAATTTGGGGCTAAACCCCCATGTCGAATGGGCCGCGCTCACGTTTCAATGGCTTCTGGACATGAACTACCAGGCTGTTGAAGAAACCATCAAATCGGGTTACCGCGAAATCACTCCGCAATATCGCCGCGACGACGAGATTGAAGTCACAACGGCAAATCATCGACGGATCAGCGCCACGCTGGAGCAAATCTGCACGTCGTTCCCCCACCCGATTGACGTCCTTGAAGTCGGCTGCGGAACCGTTCGTTTTTTTCATTGCCTCAAAAATGTCCGCGAGCTCACCGGCATCGACATTACGGAAGAGATGTTGCAAGCCGCCAAACATCCGGTTCGGGAAGAACTGATTTCCATTCCCAGCATTCGATTGCTCCGCGCGAACTTCTATCTCACCGAACTCGCGCCGGAATCGTTTCACTTTATTTATTCGCTCGGCATGTTTGGCAATGGTTGTCCGCTCACCCCCGAAATCTGTGACAAGTTCCACGACTGGCTCGTGCCCAACGGGAAAGTCCTTTTCAACACCGTGGACACCGCGGGCTTGCCGCTCTTGCAGCGGGCACGGCGGCAGGTTCGCGGCGCGGTTTATCCGCTGCTGACCAGCCAGTTGAAATCGAAGCTCGACGAACGCGCCGAGCGCCATCCGTTCTACGGCATGAGCCGCGGTCAATTGGAAGGCGTCCTGCGCGAAAGCCGATTCAAGGAATTTGAAGTGAAGTCGCACATCTGCCAGTCGCCGCTCTGGAACGGCAGGCACCTGGAATGCATTGCAGTGAAAACGCGTCCTTGAAGTTCCCCCGCTGTGATGCCGCACGGCTGAACTGCGGATCAGGTCGCGTGCCGTTCTGATACGTGCAACCCGATCGGCCGCGCATTCGGCTCGTTTTCCAAAGCGGATTGCACCATCAGATACTCGCCCAAGTTTTCCCGCGTGAGAATTCCCAGCAACCGCCCGTCTTCAATCACCGGCAGGGAGTAATCGCTCAAATGCTGTTGCAGCCGGACCAACACAGTTTCTGCCAATTCGTCCGGCGTGACTGTGGGAAAATCTTTCCGCATCGCGTCGGCAACCGGCATATCTCTGCCGAGCCGCGCCAAGCCATCGACCAATGCGCGGCGTGAAAGCAAACCGACTACGCGGCCATCGTCCAGCACCGGGAAATCCGCTTGATAACCAGCCAGCAAAAATTCGACCGCGCGCGTCAAAGTATCTTCGGGATTCAGTGTGCGAAATTCCGTGATCATCACTTCATCCACGCGAATCCCATTCAAAGCCGATTTCATCTGCACCTGGCTGGCCTCCTGACCTGCGGCGATCCAGACAAAGGCGGCAATCAAAACGAGAAATGGATTCGGCCCCAACAATCCAGCAAACCCAAACAGCACCGCCATGCCCTGGCCGATGCGGGCGGCGATCCGCGTGGCCCGAGCGTAGCTCAATCGAAAAGCCAGCAGCGCACGCAGAACTCGTCCACCGTCCATGGGGAAAGCCGGAAGCATGTTGAACACCGCCAGCAGAACATTGACGGCCATGAGCCGCACAAAGAAATTGCCACTGCTGTGCAGCATCCACTCTGGATCGGAAAATTGCCCGGCTACGGCCAGACCAACGAAGAGCAACGCTGCCAGGATGACATTCACCGCCGGACCGGCCAGTGCCACGAGCAGCTCCTGTTTGGGATCCTCCGGCATCCGTTCCAGGCGCGCTACTCCGCCGATCGGCAGCAGCGTGATATCTTTGGTGCCAATACCAAATCGCCTCGCGGTGAGGGCGTGGCCCAACTCATGCAAAACGACAATTCCAAACAGCGCCAGAACGAAACCAATTTGGCCAGCAGCGTCCCACCAGCTTTGACGGGGCGAATACCCATACCAGCCGGCCCAGATCAACAGCAGCAGGAAAGTGACATGAATGTAGACCCCAATTCCCGCCACGGTCAGCACACGCCATGACCATTTCATTGCAACTCCTT
>JBQCEJ010000554.1:0-5439 GCA_051960355.1 Verrucomicrobiota bacterium
ATAAAAAAAGTGAGTTCAAGGTGCGGTAAGTCCCGAATACCGCAGTAGATCCGTTCCAGTTTCGATGTTAGGGGGGGGCACTTAAATTCAACTCAGACTTTTCACTCTCTAAGACAATTTGATCGTGGTGGCTCGGTTTTATTGTTTAACATTAAACAATCCAGGCCGTCTGAATCCTTCCTTTCGTCGCTGACCGCACGTGAAATTGAATAATGCCTAGGCGAGACTTGTCGAAAACCACACTTTTGCCAACCAGCTCGATTACCACCTACATATCATTTAGGGCATTATTGATTTAGTTCGCTCGATTCTGAATCTGAACAACGATTTTTGTTTCGTAGGATATACTGAGTCTTATATATACGATCCAAAGGCGACTTTCATAGGAAAACCCGGCAGGGCGGACATTTGGTGGTCGAAATGGGAAAAACGTCAGGAAGGGGCGTTTGCGAGCGATTCCGACACATTCCCAGAATCGGTAACGTTACCTGAATTGGGAGGGCGGTTCACTCTGGTGTCAAACTTGAGCTTACCACGGGTTTAATTTTGAAGTATCCATCCGGGTCGGAATAGACAGAATTTTGATTGCTGAGAAGAATTGTGGCCGATTCCTCTTTTAGGGGTGCATCGACGATCCAAAAGTATGTTTCCCTTTCTAATCCGATCTGACGCTCGCCTTTGGCAAATATCGTTAGCGCTGGATCACTTCGATAAATTAAACAAAATTTGCCATCCGCATCAGTCAGGGTTTTCTGGATGTCTCTTGGAAAGAAATTCGCTAAATAATCTTTGCCTGAGGGGAACCTCTCAAAATCAGCTTTTGCGGCGGACAGCTCTGATTCTTTTTCTTTTGCTTTGTCTAACAAACGTTGGAATTCGGCTTTTGCCGCGCTCTCAATCTCATCTAATTTATCTAGCGATTCTCGCGATGACAACAGTTCGAGTGAAATAGATTCAAGTTCTCGACTGTTCATGTTGTGCAAGGCGTCCCGGGCAGCGCTCGGCCTCATTAATTTGATTCTGGCGGTTTCCTCCTCAGCGGCGGTGACTCTTTGCACAATCCGTTCCTTGATTAAATTTAGCGCAATGTAATCCGGCTGGCTCAATGGGCCATTTGTCACTAGAAAATTTGCAGAAGTCGTAGCGGCTTCAAAATTCATCGTTGCGTTTGTGAGTTTCTGTTGTCGTTTCGCAATTCCCGCTTTGTTTGAAAGGGTTTCCTTTTCCAAAAAAGCGACTGCTTCTTGCTTGGAAATCAAATGAACCTCAATGAGGCCTAGTTTGATATTTTGCGCGTCCTTCGTAACAACAAACACCTGCCCTGCTAGTGTTGTTTCTTTTGGCTTGCAACCGAGCAGTAGCAAGGCCAGTAGGACGGTGAGGGGGAAGCGAGATTCCATAGCGAGAGCTTTGCACGTGCCACCGCGCCCGGTCAAGAAAAGAGTCTTATACGCCTTTCCCTGCTCCGCTTTGCACACTGGCGGAAATGCCTTACGCGAATTTCTCAAAAGCTTTCGCGCCTGTTCTGAAGCGCCACAGGCTTGCACGCGGCCTCAGCAAAAATGCCCTTGCAGAGCGTGCGGGATTGCATCAGACCCATATCGGCCTGTTGGAAAATGCCTCTCGCAACGTCACTCTGAATACAGCTAAGGCGATAGCTGATGCTTTGGACATTCCGCTCTCAAAAATGGTAGCTGAAGCCGAGACGCTCAAATTTAAAGACAAAAGCGAACAATCCGGCACCTCAAAAAAAGTTTAACATTAAACGAATGTTTAACCTTAATTTTGTTCTCTTGCAGCACTGGAATGGTGCCAACCCTATTGAAAAACTCCGCGAAATGTGTGGGATTACGACAGGCTGCTTGAGGCGCTGAATTTTTAAGGTGGGCGGGGGAGTCGCAAAACTGAATTCGAAAAACATTTCTCCCTCAATCAGCAGCTTTTTCTAAACCTTTGATGATGCTGTCCGTGATTCGTTTGAATCGGAAGTAAAACGGCTTGATTGAGAAATCAGCGTGATCCTGTTTAATCAAGCGATTCGGCTTACCCAAAGGCAATTCTTTCCCCCAATCAATCCGATGTGCCTTTAGGCGGGTTGCTTTAACCAACTTGAGTTTCTGTTTTCTTCGAGGTTCAGAATAATTTTTTGTTAGAAACTCAAAAGCGGATTCGTGTGGTCCGACCATCCATTTGTAATTTTCGGCGAGGATAAAGATTTCATTTTTCGTCGGCTGTTTTGAGATTTGAGGGATTGGGTTTGGCGCAAATTGAATAAGTTTTCTGCGAAATATCTGATAAGATTTTAGAAAATTCAGGTTTTTAAGGGACTTCCCGAACTCTTTCTTAAGCTTATCGTTTTTTAATCTGATCTCGATACGAACGAATGCGCCCGGTTCTTCTTCGGTCTGCATCGTTTTGTCATAAAAACAGATGCTCATTTCTTTGCCAGCCCAAAGAATGGTTTCATCTTGCCAAATCCACGGCTTCTTGTGGATTTCTGGATGGGTTAGAGCCCGGTGCGCGAAGATGAAGTCTTTTATGTTCCCTTTCACCTGCCATGCCAAATCGATTCTACTGAACTCTCTCTCGCTCGTGAATGGGGGTAGCGCAATTTCTTCTATCAAGTCATCTACGTGACGGAAGGCTGCGTCTAGTTCCTCCTGATTGGAAATCAGCTTCGCATTTTTACCGAACAACAGACGCGGGAGAGACACTTGAATGTTTGCTTTGCCCTTTCCGAAATACTGAAAACGCAGGCCAGAATCAGAATGAAGATATACGTTCGAGCGAATAGAAAATTTGCTCGCAAAAGTCTGATGAAGTGGGGTTTTCTTCCATTGTTTTGAAAGCTTACCCCCTTTCAATGTATGCGATTGGCTATAGCAAACTGTATCGATCATCTATTTCTTTTAATCAGTATTTACCAGATTGTATAGGATATGTGATGTGTTACGTCGGGAATGGTTTTTCACAGTGAGATTTCGTCCTCCCGCGTGATGCCTGGCAGAACGTTTATAGCTTTATGAAGACGCGCAACATCAACCAAATGCGTGTAGCGATTGTTCATCGTGATTGAGGAGTGACCTGTCAGACGCATTCGATCTTCCTGCGCAATGCCCCCGGCATAGAGGGCGGTGTTGAAACTGTGGCGCAAGGAATGAAAAGTGAGACGATTAAATTTGCGTTTCCCTTTGCCTTGGATTGTTTGCTGCTCAATCCCCGCATGTTTCACGAGACGCAAAAAAGTTTCACTGAGCCCATGGTTGCCGCCCGTAGAGCTTTCGTTTAGAGCGTCGCATAGGTATTTGGGCACATCTTCATCGTGGATCAGTGCGACGTTCATCAGATGCTGGTAAAGGTCAATTTGAACAGGCAAAACGATCATTTTCTGAGTCTTCTTCTGGAGACACAGAATGATGCCTTTCTTGGGACTGAAATCTTCCCATTTCAGATGAACACAATCTGAGAGACGGGCGCCGGTATAATAACCCAGCAGCAGAAGAGTCTTCCACGAAACAGTTTTCCACGAAAGGCCCTTCTCCTTGCCTTTGAAATAAGAGGGAACGGCATTTACCAGTTGTATGAATTGTGCATGAGTGAAGATTTCTCTTTCACTTGAAACTGCTTTCGGGAGTTCAACGGCCTTTACTGGATTTTTCAAAATCAACATGAGTGCCTCAGCGCGATTAAAAGCAGTGCTCAATGTTTTTATGTCAACGATCACCGTTTTAGGAGCCGCGCCATTCTCTCTCCGGGCCTGTGCAAATTCCTGAATGTGCGAGGTCGTTATACCAGTGATCGGCATTTTCGCCTTTTCTTTCAGATGCAAAATAAATGCATTTACAGTGTGTCCATACCTTTCAAGAGTGCCAGCGGAACTGCCCGTAAATTCTTTATGTCTAATCCACGATGTCAGAAACTTGTCAACAGACGGGACTTCAAGGCCGTTGCCAGTGACTTTTTCGGAAAGTTCGCCTATCACTTTGCGCAATTGAACCTGTGTGACTGTTGAGCGGCGTGCCTGCTCTTCCAACGACTCCCATTCAATTGCGATCTGAAGGGCTTTGTTTCTGTCACTGACCTTGGTTGTGCGTTTGACCTGCACTCCATCTTTGTTGGTGTAACAAGCGGTGAAGAATTGTGAGTTTTTGCGCTTCCAAATGCTGGCCATAGGTTTTTGAGTATTGCGGTTTCCGTGTCGGCTATGAGAATAGCAGTGAGAATGCAGATTCCTATAAAATACGTCATGAAGGCTTACAATAATGCAGGTTTGCGCCTCTTTCTGTAGGGGTATCGAAACGAGGGTTCGATTCCCTTCACCCGCTCCAACGTTGTAATCACAAGGGTTTACGACAATTCCTTCCGAGAAGTAACAACAAAAGTAACAACAGGCCGCTGTTGTGAGGGTCATTCGCGGAAGTCCCAACACCGGGCAAAACTTCATTGCGACATCACCCGTATACGTCGACCGGCTCCAGCTCGAATTTGTGATCTCTTAGCATGTCGGCAACGAACAACGGACCCCGTTCTTCCAATGCTCTTCCCAGTCTTCCAGCGATGGCACCACTACCTCGGCGGCTTTCGAGTATGCGTGATGAACGGCTTTTGAATTGTGTCCCAGTGCTTCTTGGGCAAATCGCAGCGGATAACCGCATTTTAACGCTCTCTCAGCCCAGGCATACCGATACGAGTGCAAAGTCACTCCTTGAATTTTGAGACCTTGGCATCGTTGCTTGAACTCTGTGGCCCTATCGCCCGGTCGCACCGTCCTGAGGTAAGGAAATAGCGGCCCCACCCGTGGGCAACGCTGCAAAAGTGCGGCGACCTCGTCGCCAAACCGGATCAATGCAGGTCTGACACTGCTTGGATCCAGATGTGCGAGTTTCCTCCGTGTGTACCCAATTGTGCGATCAACCCAGTTGATGTCCTCCGCGCAAAGAAACGCAGCGTCGCTCTGCGAAGCACCCGTGTGCCACAACAGTTCGTAGAAGTTGCGCCGTTCTGAATTGCACTCGCGATTCACAATTGCACGGTGTTCAGTTTCGGTGATCGCGCGCTTCTTCTTGAAAATGGGTTTGGGCCAAAGGAGCTTCGGGAGAACCGACCTCAGCAGCCATTCCATCCCGAGTGCGTGATTATGCAATCTTCGTAGATAGACGTTTGTCGACGGCTTGCCGGTTGCCAATACCGTCGCAAAATGCTCCGGGCGTGTTTCAACAACGCGGATATTCCGGATCGAATCGAAGTTCCTGTCTTGAACCGCCACACGCCACCGCCGTGCTGTTTCACCCGAATGAAACTGGACGATGTTCTCCATGACGTCCTGCCAGGTGCGTGTGTGTAGCTTTGGGTCAGTGCCAGCCATGTAAACACGTGCCAAAGCCAGGTTGAACAGGGACTGGTTAACGGCGTCATTGTGAGCTTGCGTAAGCTTCTGAG
>JBQCEJ010000555.1:0-18355 GCA_051960355.1 Verrucomicrobiota bacterium
GACGTCCAGCGCCAGGCCGATACGATCCAGCTGACTTGGAATTCGCAGACGGGAAGAGTGTATGCGGTCGAATATTCGGCAGATTTAAAAAATTGGGCGGAGTTTCCCACCAATGTTGCCGCTACTGCCGGAACCGGCTCGAAAGTCAGCCTCAGCACAACGGATCCTCTGGTCGGCAACGAATTTGTTCTGCTCCAATATAAAATGGGGCAATTCGGGCCCCAAGTTCAGGATGCGGCAAAAACGGCCGCGGGAGGCAATTTGACTCCCGGTTCCGGCCTGAATTATTTCAACGCTGATTTTGGTGGATATAGCTCTTCGCCGGCTTTGATTGCCAATTTCGTGGCAGTCACCCCGAATGTCGCCACGGCGTTGAGCAATAACAGTGTCTTCACCTTCGATCTGACCGTGGGAAGCAACGTGACCGATCTGGATCTCAGTCAAGTCACCTTCAATGCGGCACGCGGCAATACCTCGACCCCGCGCGGTTATGCCGTGTATGTCACCACGCCCACCACCACGAATCAGCTGATTCAGCCGGCCACGGACATTGGCTCCTACCGGTTTGTTTGGAGCGCTCAGCAAATTGATCTCACGGGCATCAGCAGCCTGCAAAATCTGAGGGCCGGGCAGGTGGTTCGCTTTAGAATTCCAATTTATGCGCCCGATACCATCAACAGCATTGAGCTGGATGATCTGACGATTCGCGGTGCAGTTTCGCCGCGTCCAGTGCCGGCGTATGTCGGGGCTGGGCAGCTTTACGTTCGCGTGCGGGAATTGCCATCCCCGCCGATATTGGTTGAGGCTGCCACTTCACCGGGCGGTTCCTGGAACTGGTATTCCACGCGAACGCTTGATCAGTTGCCCAGCTATCTCAGTGGCACGGTGGATGGCGGCACCAGCATTTACGGCGGATTGCTGTCCTCCCAAACCAACGCCACCGGTTTTTTTCATCCCTTGAAAATCGATGGCCGCTGGTGGCTCATCGATCCGCTGGGTTATCGTTTTCTGCATCAAGGCGTGGCTGTCGTGTCCACCATCAACTCCACTGGAGCGGTCGCCGCGCTGACGGCCAAGTTTACCAATTCCAGCAACTGGGCGGTCGCCACCACCGCGTTGCTGCGCTCCAACAAATTCAACGGAGCCCGGGCGTGGTCCGATACGAGTCGCATTCGGCAGGTGCCCGGGCCGCTGGTTTACACGATCATCAAGGATTTTCTCGCGAGCTACGGCAACCCGAACAATAACCCCGGTTATCCGCAGGTGTTCGATCCGGAGTTCGCCTCGTACTGCCAGTCGTATGCGCAATCCTTTGCCAACACGGCCAACGATCCCTATTTGTTGGGTTACTTCTCCGACAACGAGCTGTCCTTCTCATCCTCCATCTTAGTGACGTGGCTGGGGTTGGCCGCGGGCAATTCCAGTTACGACGAGGCGTGGCGCTGGTTGCGTGAACGCTATGGTCCGGGAGCAACGGTGGGGCAGGTGACCACGCAGGATCGCTACGACTTCCTCGGCCACGTCTGGGGCAAATATTACAGCGTCGTGAATCAGGCGATCAAATTACGCGATCCGAATCATCTCTATTTAGGCTCGCGCCTGTTCTCGTCGGATAAGGATCGTCCGGAGATTTTCCGCGAAGCTGGGCCGTATGTGGATGTGATTTCTGTGAACCACTACAGCCAGTGGACGCCAGACATCAGTCGTATCCGGATGTGGGAACAGGAGTCTGGACGGCCGGTGATCATCACGGAATTTTACGTGAAGGGCGAGGACAGCGGGATGCCCAACAACACGGGCGCTGGTTGGGTGGTCCACACGCAAAAAGATCGCGGTCGCTTTTACCAGAACTTCGTGCTGGCGCTGCTTGAGTCCAAGGTGTGCGTGGGCTGGCATTGGTTCAAATACGCCGACAACGACCCAGATTCCAACCCGGACCCTTCGAACATCGACTCGAACAAAGGCATCGTCAGCAACCGTTACGAGCCGTATCCCGACCTGCTGGAGGAAATGCTGCGAATCAACGAACGCATCTACCGGTTGGCGGATTATTTCGACGGTTCGTTTGCGCCGTAACGGACGACGCGCTCTGAAAGTGAAAGCATGAAATTTTTATCTGAGAACACACAACGGCTCGGCATCTCGCTGGCGATCTCCTTGCTCGCGCCAGCACTTCAGGCTGCCAGCAGCGTCGAAGTCGCACGGGAACCGCAAGGACCTTGGAAAAGTTATCCGACCCGGCTCCTGGCTGATATTCCGGAAGCAGCCGCGCTCAAACCGGACGCCGAGTTGAGTCAATACGGCGGCTGGAAAGCGCACCGGACCAATGCCACGGGCTTCTTCTATCCAACACAGATCGCCGGACGCTGGTGGCTCGTGGACCCGGAAGGTTGTCTTTTCCTGCACAAAGGAATTGCCGCGGTCACTCAACTCGGCACTGCCGGAGCCCGCGCCGCCCGTCAAAATGTTTATGGCAGCGAACGCGACTGGGCTGCGAAAACCGCGCAACTCATGCGCGATCACGGTTTCAATGGCCTCGGAGCGTGGTCTGAAACGGAACAATTGCGTGCGGTGAAGCCGCCGCTGGTCTATACGCGCATCTGGAATTTCATGAGCGGTTACGGCGCGCAGCGCGGTGGCACTTATCAAAAGTCCGGCCACATGGGTTATCCAAATGACTGTATCTTTGTCTTCGACCCCGGCTTTGAAACTTATTCCGATCAACAGGCCCGCAAGCTCGCGGCGCAAAAAGATGATCCATGGTTGCTTGGGCATTTCTCGGACAACGAACTGCCGCTGTGGCGCACGTCGCTGCGCGGTTATTTGAAATTTCCCGAATCGGACCCGGGGCATCAGGCGGCGCAGAAATGGCTGAACGAGCGCCACGGCCCGAACGCGACGGTCGCGAGCATCTCCGAGCAGGACGAAAAAGATTTTCTTGGTTTTGTCGCGGACCGCTATTTCCGGATCGTCTCTTCTGCGATCAAAAAGTATGACCCCAACCACCTTTTTCTCGGGTCACGGATCAACGGGCGAGCAACGACTTACCCGGAAATCTTCAAGGCAGCGCGCCCGTATCTCGATGTTGTGGCGGTGAATTATTACTGGGCATGGACGCCGAGTCCTGAACTGATGAGCATGTGGGAGAGGCAATCCGGGCACCCGATCATGATCACCGAGTGGTACGCCAAAGGCATGGATTCCGGCTTGGCAAACCGCAGTGGAGCAGGGTGGGTTGTGAAAACGCAGGCAGATCGCGGGCGCTTCTACCAGAATTTCACGCTCGGTCTGTTGGAATCCAAAATCTGTGTTGGCTGGGATTGGTTCAAATACATTGATAACGACCCCGATGCCAAAGGCGTGGACCCTTCGAACGTCGATTCGAACAACGGCATTGTGAGCAACCGATATAAGCCGTACGCGCCGTTGCTGGATGCGATGCAGCAGATCAATGAACGCGTGTATGGAATCACGCAGCGGCTCGGGTCGACGCCAACGGCTTCCACCGAAGCACCATCCACTCGAGCAGTTCAAATCGGCCTGAATCCTTAGGCCCGAACCGAACAAAAATCGCGCGGCAGCGCTCTTCAAGCGACGTTTCTCGTTCCCCCTGTTTTGTAGGGTCGACGGCCTTTCGCGTCCAATTACACTCCAATTATGACTTTGCGGTCGGTCGAAACATGATAAGATCGCGATTTGATTGGCCGAGATTGCGAAAGAACGAATTATGAAAGCGAAGCTGCCTGACACGTCCGAAACCAAGCGCCCTCCGCAGCAGCGGACCGGTAATGGCAGCGGACCAGGGGCGTTTACCCTGATTGAACTACTGGTCGTGATTGCGATTATCGCCATTCTCGCGGCGATGCTGCTGCCGGCCCTGGCTTCCGCCAAACGCAAGGCGCATCAGACCGGCTGTCTCTCGAACATGAAGCAGGCGGGTTTGGCGGTTCGGATGTTTGCCGATGACAACAACGATTGGTTGCCGCCGGGGCAGGGCGCGACGACTGGCCTGCTGACCGGACAGCGCGCGGATTACAAGAGCAGCGGCGGCGATTATGACTATCAACTTTCATTTTACATTGCGACGTATCTGGGCCAACCGGCTCCGGACGCGCAGTTGCGAGTCATCAAGGCGATGTTTTGTCCGGGATTCGAACGTTACGCCAAGGACGTGACCACGATTGCCGGACGGGTCTGCTACGCTTTGCCGCTGGGGTCCAAAGTGGGTTTGACCAATTCAGCCGGCACCTGGAATCCTTTTGGGTATGCCTCAGGTCAAACATCACCGGCTGCGCCTCCGCACAAAATGAGCGAGGTGCTAGCTCACAACGGCGGGACAGATGTTTTCATGTTGGTGGACACCGACAAGATCGCGTTTCCGAACACCGGCAGCGCCTGGTATCCGCAACTTGCGGACAAGCCGGTGCATGGAAATGTCCGCAACTACCTCTATTTCGACAACCATGTCGCGACCAAAAAAGTCGGCGCGGCCGGAGTTTACTAGTGGCCCATTGTTGCTGTGCGCACGACAAGATTTGCTTCATCTATTCAGGTCGCCCCATGCTTTTGTGGGGTGGACGGATTTGCCGCCTGCGTCAATATCCTTGCGCCTGAATGCAGTCGCCTGAACAACCCGTGAAGAGCTCGCGAAACCTAAATCCGCAGTATCGACATCCCAACACAATTCGATCCGCAGTCGTTTGACAGCCCCACAACCGCAAAACCGCCCCATCCATTCCGTCCTATGAACACAGCCCTCCAAATGAAAATGCGCCCGACCAGCATTATCCTCGTCGGTGCAATATTGTCTGCCGGCCTGACCGCGCGCGCAGTGGACATCAACCAGACTGTCACCCAGACCTCCGGTCAGAATTGGGCCGTCACAGCGTCCTGGGGCACTCCGGCCGCAGTGCCGCTGCCCGGAACGAATTACATTACTCCCAACACCTTCAGCGTGCGCACGCCGGATCAGTCCGCGCCCTCCACTTTTCCCGGAGACAAGTTGACGATCAACAGTGGCGGCACGCTGCAGATCAAAAATGGCAACGGCGCCGCGTCGGCGAATCTCGTGCTCAACGGGGGCAGCATCAAGCACAATACCGGCAACGGGAATGGATCGACTCTCACCAATTCGCCGATCGCCGGCACATTGCTGGTGGCAGCCGATTCGCTGATTGGAGCCTTCGGCGGCGGCGGCACCAAAAGCATTTGGGTGCAGTCAGCCGTGAGCGGAACCGGGAATCTCAAGATCGACATGCTCTTCACGACCAACGTCCTGTCGCTGTCCGGCAACAACTCCGGCTACTCCGGCAACTGGACCAACCTGACCGGACGCATGGAAATCTGGAGCGGGACGACGGCTCCGCTGGGTTCAGGCAGTGTGACGCTGGTGAATCCCGATAATTCCCTGACGTTCAATTCCACGAACGATCTGGTCATCAACAACGTGATTTCCGGGCTCGGCTTCGTTCGCAAGCAGAATTCCGGCACGGTTGTGCTCGGCGCGAACAACAACTTCACCGGCGCCTTGACCAATCAAGCGGGCACATTGGTGCTGACCGGTTCAGGGACGCAAAGCTACACAATGGTTCAAAGCAACGGCATTTTGCGCGTTGCCAACAGCGCGGCACTGCCTTCGGGCTTCACCTTGCGCGTGGATTCGTACAACACCCACACCGGCCGCTTGGAATTGTCGAACAACGTGACGATCGCCACCGGCCTGCCGGTTGAACTGGGAATGCGCAACAATCTTACGCCTGCGATCGAGAACATTTCCGGCAACAACACGATCAGCGATCCTATCAGCATTTCAACCGGCGGCGGTTTGCCGTCGCGAATCCAGGTGGACGCAGGCACAACGCTCGCTCTGAACGGCAGCATCAGTTCCGGCGTCACCGGCACGCGCAGCGTTGGCCTCACCGGCGATGGCAACGGTGTGGTTTCCAGCACGATTGATACTGGCCTGGCGGATAATTTCTCAGTGCTCAAGGATGGTCCCGGCACTTGGACGCTTAACGGTGCCAACTCGTACAACGGCAACACCGTGATCAGCAATGGCGTGCTCAAGTTGGGCGCAAGCGCTTCAATCGCCAGTTCCGCCGCGATTCAAATCAGTGCTGGCGCGACCCTGGACAGTGTTTTGGTTCCGGGCGGATTGGCCTTGAACTACAATCAGGTTTTGCGTGGCAGCGGCACGGTTCTGGGGAACGTGACGACTTCGCCGGGCGCCGCAATCGAAGTGGGATTGACGAATCAATACGGCACGTTGGCTTTCAATAATAATCTCATCCTCGCTGGCAGCGAAACTCTGCGTTTCGATGTGGCCTCGGGCACAAATGATCTTCTCAACGTGACTGGCTCGTTGACGCTCAACGGAACGACCGAAATCCAAATCGCAGTGCCCGCCGGTTTTGCGAATAACGGCAGTTATCGGTTGATTAACTACAGCGGCACGTTGCAAGGCGGCGGGTCGTTCAGTGTCACACCTCCGGCTTCACGGCAAATCTTCACCATTGATACTGCCACTGCGGGCCAGGTGAACCTGGTTGTCAGCGGCAGCCCCACGGATCTGGTCTGGTCTGGCGACGGCGCCGGGAATGTCTGGGATGTCGGCTCATCGGCGAATTGGAACGGCCAAGTGTTCTACCAGGCCGACAATGTCACGTTCAATGACGCGGGCTCCGCCACGCCGGATATCAATATTACGACGGCCGTTTTGCCGGGATCGGTGACCGTCAGCAACACCGCGCAGCCTTACACCTTCACGGGCTCGGGCGTGACCACGAGCAGCACCTTGACCAAACGTGGTGGTAATGTGCTGGCACTCGCCAATGTCGGAAACAACTTCAGCGGGCCGATCAATATCGAAGCCGGCACGCTGGCCATCGGCAACGGCGGCAGCACGGGTGACCTCGGCACCGGCAATATCGTGAACAACGGCGAATTTGCGTTGAACAAATCATCGTCGGGCAATTTGATCACAGGCAACATCAGCGGTTCCGGAACGGTTCGCGTCACCGGCGGCGGCGCGGCATTGACGCTCGCGGGCACCAATACTTATGCCGGGCTAACAACGATTGAAACGGGTTGCCAACTCAGCCTGTTCAATAACAGCGCTCTCGGCAGCACCAATGCGGGAACCGTGGTTCAGTCCGGCGGCAGTGTTCGCTTCACAAGCCTGGGCAACTGGACGTCGGCCGAGCCTTTGGAGATCAATGGGTACGGGCTGGCGAGTTCCGCCGGCGCGCTCTATGCCAATACGGTCAATAATAAAGTGCTTTGGACAGGACCGATCACCTTGGGCAGTGACTCACAAATCCGGCTCGCGAATGCCCAGGTCACGATGACTTTGGCCAACACCGTTCTCGGCAATCAGACCGCGTTGCAATGTTCGCCGACCGACGTCACCTCGCTGCTTACGTTTTCGAACACGCTTTCGATCGGCAACGCGGCGACTCTCACGAAAGATGGTTCCGGCACGGTCGTGCTGGCGGGCAACAGTAATCTCTGCGGCAGCACTGTGATCAATGGCGGCAAACTGCTGATCGTCACGACCAACACACCCAATATCGGTGACGTGACGGTGAACACGGGCACGTTGCAGGTTGGGGACGGCGGCGCGAACGGAGCTTTGCCCACGGGCTTGATCAGCGTGGCGGGCGCGGGCACGACGCTTCTCTTCAATTCCAGTAACAACTTCGCATTGAACCAGGACATGACCGGCGCGGGTGGTTTGACAAAACAAGGCGCAGGCACGCTGGTGCTCAAGACCAACAGCTTCACGGGCAATCTGCTGGCGCAGGACGGCTTGCTGGTGCTCTCCGGCTCGGGCGCGCAAAACCTCACCCGGGTCGATAACAACGGCGTCTTGCGCGTGGCGAATAGCGCCGCTTTGCCCGCCGGTTATCTCGTTCGCGTCAACACTTACGACACCTTCACCGGCCGATTGGAATTGTCGAACAACGTTACCATCGCCACGGGCATTCCGATCGAATTGGGCATGCGCGGAAATGCTTCGCCGGCTTTGGAGAACGTCGGCGGCAATAACACGATCAATGACACCATCGCCGTGTCGACCGGCGGTATCACCCCCGCGCGAATTCAGGTGGACGCCGGGACCACGCTGACGCTGGCTGGGGGCATTAATTCCGGGGCGACCGGCACCCGCATGCTTGGATTGCAAGGCTCCGGCTCGGGACTGGTTTCCGGCACGATTGACAATGGCGCGGCGACCTCTCTCTCCGTGACTAAAGAAGGCAGCGGCACCTGGACGATTTCCTCCGCGAACACGTACAGCGGCAGCACGGTCATTCAGGGTGGAACGCTGGCGTTGGCGGCAGGCGCGACGATCGCCAATACGCCGAGCATTCAACTGCTCAGCAACGCCGTCTTGAATGTCGCCGCACTTGCGGGAGGTTTCACTTTGGATGGTGCTCAAACATTGAAAGGCGAGGGCACGATTCAAGGCAATGTGCTCGCCAATGGCACGGTCACTCCTGGAGCGAATTTGGGCACTTTGAATTTTGCCAACAACCTGACCCTTGCCGGTTCGACAGTGATGGAACTCAACCGGTCGGCGGCGCAGAATGCCGATTTGATTGCGGCGGGCGCGATCAACTTCGGCGGCGTATTGACGGTGACAAACGTTGGCGTGGATCTCCAAGGTGGCGACGTGTTCAACCTGTTTGACGGACCGATCAGCGGAACCTTTGCGGCGACAAATCTGCCGGCCTTGTCCTCGACGAACTTGTCATGGGACTTGTCGTTGCTCCAGAGCCAGGGCGTCATCAAGGTCGCCTCCAATGTAGCGCCCCAACCGACGATTCTGCCGCCTACGCTCAGCGGGACCAACCTCACGGTGCAAGTGGCCTCGGAAGCTGGATTCAACTACGTGTTGCAGGCGACGCCCGCTTTGTCACCCGCCACCTGGACCGATATCCAGACGAACGCCGGCGGCGGAACGCTGACGTTCAGCATCCCAGTGACGCCCGGAAATCCGCAACGGTTCTTCCGGATCAACGTTCGGTAAGGGCGACGTCAAAAGCTCTGAAACAGACCCCGGCTGTCTTGAACAGCCGGGGTTTTGTTTCAACCGGAAGATTGCAATTTTGGCGGATTGCTTAACACTCTTGATGGCTAACGCCGCACAATGAATCAGCCCCAGCCATCGAGTCGCCGCTGCTCAAGCCAGTCACATCCTAATGCCTGCCCGCACTTGTCGCCGGGTGTCTGGTTTCGTGTTTTGATCGCGGTTTGCGTGATGCTCGGCGCCACGGTGTCGTTCGCATTGGAGCCGACACCCGTGACGGATTCCTACTCCGTCCGAACGTGGCAGGCGGAGGATGGCTTGCCGGAGAATCGCGTCCTTGGAATTGTGCAATCCTCTGACGGATTTCTCTGGGTCGCCACGCAGGGCGGCGTGGTCCGTTTTGATGGCGTCCGCTTTCAAAGAGTGCGCGTGGATGGATCGCCGGGTCTAATCGGCGGCACCATGCGCGTGCTGTTGTCGGACAGTGCGGGGCGAATCTGGCTCGCAAAAGAGGGCGGCGTCGTGGTGTGTTTCGACGGTCAGCAAGTGCGGACGATCACGCCCGACCAAGGATTGCCCAAAAACGAAACGCAACGTTCCATGGCGGTGGACGGCGAAGGTGGTCTCTGGATTGCCTACACAATCGGCAAGGTGATCCGTCTTCGGTCCAACGGAAAGGTGGACACATTCAGCGCCTCCGACGGCCTGCCGACGGCGCACGGTGTTTACTCGCTGATCACAAGCCGGGATGGAACGCTTTGGTTTGCCAAAGGCGGCGAGGTGGGAATTTTTCGCAATGGCCGATTCGTTGTGCTGGAGAACTTCGGGTCCTCCGCACTGCGAATCGCTCCGAGCCGGTCCAGCGGAATCTGGGTTTCCGTCGGGCAGAGAGTCCTTAAGTTCGATCGTGGAATGGAAACGGTGGAATTGGGCAGGATCATTCCCGCCGACAGCCGCGATCGGTCGAGTGCCGAGCCTTCCGTGTTGCTTGAAGATCGCTCCGGCGCAGTCTGGGTCGGCACGGCTTCGGCCGGGTTGTTCCGCTGCGACAGTAATTCGGTGGCGCGGGTTGAAGTGTCGAACCCCTCCATTCTCAGCCTCGCGGAAGATCGGGAGGGCAATCTTTGGGTCGGCACGCGCGGTGGCGGCCTCAACCGGGTGCATCGACGTGTCACATCGCTGATCAGTTCGTCAACGGGGCTGCCGGTGGAAGCAGTGCAATCGGTTTGTCAGGATGCAACCGGCGCCCGATGGGTGGTGGGTGAGAACGGCGTGTTGGCCTGCAGCCAGGGCGACAAGTGGGTAGTGCAATTGCCGGCGCCTGATCCCAATCGGGCTTACGTTACCTGCGTCGCTGCCGGCACGAACGGTTGTGTCTGGGTGGGGACGCGCGGAGGAACCCTTTATCGCTGGACGGATGGCAAGTTCCAGGAGCTAGGCTTGCGGGACAAGTTGCAGAAAAGGTCGCTGCGCTGCTTGCTGGTAACGACCGGTGGCGACCTTTGGATTGGGACGGATGCGTCGAGTGTTCTGTACCGTTTTCGTGACGAAAAACTCCAGGCATTTCCCCTTCCGTCCGGATACCGTTTCGTTCGCACCATGACGGAGGATGCTTACGGAAATGTGTGGGCTGGAGCCTCGGACGGGCTGCTGGTGCGCATCTCCGGTGACACGCTGGTCGATGCGACGGACCGCGCCGCCGTGTTGTCGATTCGCTGCCTCTATGGAGCGACTAACGGCGACGTTTGGATTGGTTACGCTGGCTCGGGCGTCGGGCGACTGCGCAACGGTGAAATTAAACGATTCGGCACGGAGCAAGGTTTGCCGAATGATTTTGTGTCGCAGATTTTGGAAGACGGTCGCGGGAGCCTCTGGTTTGGCGGCAATCAGGGAATCTTCCAGGTACGCCAGCCGGATTTCGACAAGGTGGCTGACGGTGCCGCTGCACGAGTCTGGCCCGTGGTTTACGGTCGAAGTGAAGGTTTGCCCGGCTTGCAGGCGAGCTTTGATTTCAGCCCGCCGTGTTTGCGCTCGTCGGATGGACGGCTGTTTTTTTCCATGTTGTCAGGTCTTGCCGAAGTTCGGCTGGATTATGCGCGGATCAACCGTTTGCCCCCGGGGGTTTTTATCGAACGCGTCATCGCTGATGGCCGGACGTTCGCTCTGTATCAGAGTGGCGGGCGGCCCGCGAAGGGCGACACCAACGCGGTTCCGATGGAGTTGGGCATTCCCGGTGATAAAAGCGAACTCCGACTGCCGCCGGGATTGCAACAGGTGCAATTCGAATTTACCGCGCTCAGCTTTGTCGCGCCGGAAAACGTGCAGTTCCGTTACCAATTGGAAGGTTTGGATGAGAAGTGGGTTGATGCCGGGACGCGGCGTGTTGCGGAGTACACGCATCCACCTCCCGGCACTTACCATTTCCGCGTGATCGCCTGTAACAACGATGGCGTGTGGAACAGCATCGGTGACGCGATTCCCATTACCTTCGAGCCATACATTTGGGAAACGATCGGGTTCAAAGTCGCAGCAACTCTCGTCAGCGTTGGCGCTCTTTGCGGACTACTCGTGCTCGTGCTGCGGCGACGTCATCGCCGGGAAATGGAACGTCTGGAACATCAACGGGCATTGGAATCGGAGCGCACGCGAATCGCGCGGGATCTCCATGACGATCTGGGCGTGGGCCTCACTGAAATCGGACTGCTCGGCGATCTGGCGGGCACTAACAGCGAATTGCCTGAGACCAGTCGCGAGCGGTTCCAGGAAATCACCGGTCGCGCACGCAACCTCGCGGCTTCCCTCGACGAAATCGTTTGGGCGATCAATCCCAACAATGACACGTCGCAATCGTTGGTGGATTATTTCTTCCCATACGCACAGAAGCTTTTGGGTCGCGCGACGATCCGCTGTCGGCTGGAAGTCATCGAGCCGTTGCCATCCGGCAATCTGAGTTCCGAAGACCGACATGAATTTTTCCACGCTTACAAAGAAGCGCTGAACAATATCATTCGCCACTCAGGCGCCACCGAGGTGCAGGTGAGTTTGTCCGCCGCAGATCGCAACCTGATGATTCGCGTGGCCGACAATGGCCGTGGCCTGGATGGTTCGGCCGGGAACGGATCGCGTCACGGCTTGTCCGGAATGCGCGAGCGGTTGCTTCACCTTGGCGGCCGCTGCGAGATCACCAGCCTTGCCGGCAGCGGCACGACAGTTACATTCATCATTCCGGTTCAATCGGAAATCTGACCATGATCAAAGTTGCCATTGTTGAAGATGACACGCGCTTCCGCCAAAGCCTGCGCCGCGTGATTGAGTCCAAACCCGGCTTAAGCTGCGTCGGCGAGTATGCCACGGGCGGTGATGCCTTGGAACGCATTCCGCGAGACAAGCCGACCATTGTGCTGATGGATCTAAACCTGCCCGATTTTTCAGGCGCGGAAGTAACCGCGCGGCTCAAGTCGCAATTGCCCGATTTGAGCGTGGTGATCCTGACGGTTTACAATGACGCCGACCACATTTTCAAGGCGTTGCGCGCTGGTGCCAGCGGTTACCTCCTGAAACAGGCGACTGCGTTGGAGATTCTCGACGCGGTGGCTGAGGCCGGCCGCGGCGGCGCGCCGATGACCAGTGAAATTGCCCGCAAAGTGATTGCCGCCTTTCGCGAACCGGCGCCCGCTGAACCCGCGATGGAAGCGCTTGCGCCGCGTGAAAAGGAAATTCTGGAACTGGTTGCCAATGGTTACGCCAACAAAGAGATTGCTGAGAAACTCGCGCTTACCTTGAGCACCGTTTGTTGGTATCTGCACGAAATCTATAAAAAATTGCACGTGCAGAGCCGGGTTCAGGCAATCAACAAATTGCGCCAGTCGCAATCCCGCCCGCTGGCCTCTTGAAGATTTTCCCAATCGCCGCCAGTTGTTTCACCGCGATTCCTGGTGAACGGAAGCTCTTTCAGGACGCAACCGCTCCGTCCAGGCAAACTGACAATACGGCTCGCGTTTGAATATCTCCAGATAGCGTTGCGGCAACCGCTCCATCACCTCGCGGCATTCCCGCTCGTCTTCTTCGGTGGTGAGGCGCCGGTAGCCGGTGCTTTGATTGCGACGTCCGCCGAGCACAACGCGTGAATGCGCCAGGGCCAGGCCGAAAAAATCGAACATCTGCGTAATCGCCTCGGGGTCGTTCAAATCACGCGAAGAGTGCAGCGTAAAACAGCGCTCGTGCAATCGATGCTGATCCAGAAAACGCATGGCGCGGTTCTCAATTTCCACCCATTGAATCAAATACCATTGAAACAGGCTGAGTTGTTCCCGTTCGAAGTGTTGGAATATTTCCTCATTGCCAGTCAACGCCCAGCAAAAGTGACGGCGTCCGTCGTCGCCGACGTAAAAATGAAATGGCGCATGCACGCGACTGCGCCACTCTTCGCGATAGGTTTCACTTTTGGCGACAAGGAACGGATCGCGGATGAGGTGAATCAGTTGCATCTCTGGAAAAACATCCAGCGCGGCAACGTGGGCCGACTTGAGAAACGCATGGCTCGATTCGAGATAAAGCTCTCCCGGCTGGCGTTCGATGTAGTTCCGCTTTTTCGTCAGGCGCGCCCGAATGCGATCAATCCGGCCGGCGTGCGCATCGTAAATGGCCGGGCCGAACAGCGTGGGGTTGCCCCAGTCAAAAAACGGTTCATGCCGGCTGGCGCAGCCAGCCACGTTATTCCGGAAGAGGTCACGCAAGTAGAGCGTTCCGGAACGCGCGCTGGCCAAGGTAAAAAAAACACGTTTCATTTCCAAAGCCCTATGAGTGCGGTTGTCGCCGGCCTCCGCTCACAGGTTTTTGCAAACACAAACAACCTCCACGGTTTCGGGAATTTCGGGCTCGAAAAGAGTGGTGCGACGCCGATCGAATTCACTGAATCCATACCGCGCGTAGGCCCGTTCAGGCCGCCGACGCGCATGTGAGAAAAAAGCGCCATAGCAGCGTTTCATTCCAATCTCCCGCAGCCGCCCTTCATAGATGTCCCAGAGCCGACGGCCAATTCCGCGACCGCGATAATGCCGGTCAATATCCAGATGCAGATGAGCGGCATGACGGGGATGTCGCGGCTGTTCCCAAAGGCCGGCGGTGAAAAGCCAGCGGATGAATTTTCTCGTGCGCGCGTGACTGGCGTAGCGGCCCGCCGCCAAGCGCAAAACCATTTTCGAAGCGGTCAGAAAACCATAGCGTAGCTGGACCAGTTCAAATCGACGACACACGGAGCCCAGCAAATAGCCGAGCACGCGGCCCTCAATTTCCGCAACCAGGCCCCATTCCGGTTCGTGATCCAAATACGGACGCGTAAACAGTTCGGCGAACAACTCTCGATCCTGAAAGAGCCCGTCAACGGGACGACCCAAAAGGCCGGTGTCACAGCAGAGCCGGCAAATTGCATCGCGATCGGACCGTTCGTAGGGACGGATGATAACCCGCTCCGGGTGGGCTACACGCTGGAGAGACGCAACTGCATCAACGCCCAGGGACGGTTCAGATCCGTTCACTTTTTCACCATCCAAAACGATAGAAGCGTTCGAGTTCGCCATTCCGATTCCTTTCCGATTCCGCCGTTGCGCAGAAAGCCGCGGTTGACGCAAACGACAAATGCGACGCGCATTCCACACGATGATTAGTTACCGCCGTCTGATCTTCATAGTGGGTGATATCCTACAGCTTTGTTGCGCGGGAATGAGCGTGCTGCATCTGCGCATCTCTCCGGCAGGTCTCGAACCCTCCTTAAATGGACAATCCGCCTGACTTGGAAACAGTCCGTGCGTTCCGTAGAGGAACCTGTGCGGAAAGTTGCTGAATGTGCGCGCCATGAGTGGGCTGGTAAATCCCCGGGCGACAGTTGCATCCGCCCTTCTGTTCACCGGGCAAGGAGAAGACCGACCGATGGAGCGAAATGATTCAGACGGACGAAGAATAATGCCGCCCTCCGCCAAGGCGATCTCGCCGCTATGGTATCTGCTCGCGCTTTTCCTGCTGGTCTCGCTCTGGCAAAGCAGGAGTTCCAATTCCAGCAATCGTGAAATTCCCTACAGCGAATTCAAGGAACATCTTCGGCGCGGCGAGGTGACCCAATGCACGGTGAAGCCCGACACCATCGAAGGGCAAATCCGGCTGGCCGAGCCGGAGTCCGGAACGACGGTCGCCACAAATTCTCCCGGCGGAAAAAAAGCCGAGGCCAAAGCCCAGCAGGAATTCCGGTTTCGGGCGGTGCGTGTCGATGATCGCGATCTTGCCCGCGAGCTTCAGGCTGCGAAGGTGAAATTCAACGGTGCCCGACCCAGCCCTTATTCCGCTTTGCTCTTTGCGTTCGTAATCCCGATCGGGCTGATGTTCCTGTTGTGGATTTTCATCAGCCGCCGCATCCGGGGCGCGGGCGAGTCCGTGCTGGGTTTCGGGAAAAGCCGGGCACGGCTGGTGGCTGAGAAGGAAACTGGTGTGAGTTTCCGGGACGTGGCCGGCTGCGAAGAGGCGAAATATGAGTTGGAGGAAGTTGTCGATTTTCTAAAAAACCCGGACCGTTACAAATCGATCGGCGCCAACATTCCGAAAGGCATTTTGTTGGTCGGACCTCCGGGCACTGGCAAAACCCTGCTCGCCCGCGCAGTGGCAGGTGAAGCGCGGGTGCCATTCTTTTCGATCAGTGGCAGTGATTTCGTGGAGATGTTTGTCGGTGTCGGAGCGGCGCGCGTTCGAGATTTGTTTCAACAGGCCAAGGCCAAAGCGCCGTGCATTGTCTTCATTGATGAGCTGGATGCGATCGGCCGACAGCGCGGCGTTCACGTTGGCGCGGTGAACGACGAGCGCGACCAGACGTTGAATCAGTTGCTGGTGGAAATGGACGGTTTTGCGCCGAACGTCGGCGTCATTGTGCTGGCGGCAACGAATCGCCCGGATGTTCTGGACCGCGCTCTGTTGCGGCCGGGACGGTTTGATCGTCAGGTGGTGGTGGACGCGCCGGACATCGATGGTCGTGAGGCGATCCTGCGGGTTCATGTTCGCGGGAAGCCGCTGGCCAAAGAAGTGGATCTCCGACGGATTGCGCAGGCGACGCCGGGGTTTTCGGGCGCTGACCTGGCCAATGCCGCAAATGAAGCGGCGTTACTCACGGCGCGCCACCACGAGAAAGAGATCACGCAAAAGGATCTCGAGGAAGCAGTTGAAAAGGTTGTTGCCGGACCTGAGCGCAAGAGCCGTCGGCTGAACGAAGAGGAGAAACGTCGAGTCGCTTACCACGAAGTCGGCCATGCGCTCGTGGCAGCTTACAGCGAACACGCGGACGTCGTTCACAAGCTCAGCATCATCCCGCGCGGTCGCGCCGCCCTTGGCTATACTTTGCAACTGCCCGCCACCGAGCAGTTCCTGATGACCCGGGCGGAGTTGCTGGATCGCCTTCGCGGGATGCTGGGCGGCCGCGCGGCGGAGGACGTCGCCTTGCGCGAAATCACGACCGGAGCAGAAAACGATCTCGACCGTGCGACCACGCTGGCGCGGCAAATGGTCTGCCTGTTTGGCATGAGCCCGGAGATCGGGCTGGTTCGTTGTGTACAAAATCCGAATCCAATGTTCATCCCCGGAACCGATGGCGCATTTCAACGCGATTGCAGCGAACACACGGCGGAACGGGTGGACGCGGAGGTGAAACGTCTTCTGGATGAGGCCTACGTGGACGCCAAACGCATCCTGAATGAACATCGCGATCAACTGGATCTGGTCGCCGGTGAATTGCTGAAATGCGAGACGATGGATGCGCGGACGTTCAACCGGCTGATCGGTCGGCAACCCAAAGACGAAAAAAAGGTCAAGGTGCCGATCGAAGCCAGCCCGGAGACGACCGCAGACATTTGATGCAGCGGTGGCGCGTCTCCGTGAGCCTGCGCTCACGAAGATGCGCACTTGTCCAGCATCGTCACTTCAGCATGGCCCGATAAAACTTCGCGTCCAGACCTCCGTCATCATAGAAATCAAGGCGTCCTGCGGCGGGCAATTGAAACGTCTGTCCTGCGCCCCAAATTTTCAGATCGCTGCTGGTCTGCAGTTCGAACCAACTGTTTGGTTCGCCGGAGACGCCGAAGTAAAACGTTCCGGATTCAAGCCGGCTTACCGTCAACACCGGCGGCAAGGGCGATGATGGGTGCAGAACTTTGTAGAGGTTCAATCGTCCGCCCGTTCGACATTTGCCGAACAAAGCCGGGGCTGGGTCCACGCCCGCGAGGACGCGTTGAATGATCTGTTGATACGTGCTGCCGGGCGCCAGTGTCCATGCCAGGGCGCAGGCGGCGGTGACATGCGGCGCGGACATGGAGGTGCCGTCGTCCGTGCGATAATCACTGTCGCTGCCGCTCCAGGAGGACAGCACAATGTAACCGGGCGCGCCCAGATCAACGGTGTTCAATCCATAATCCGAGAAATGCGCCAGATCATCGTCCCGCGTCGTCGCGGCGACCGAGATGATGTTATCCAGATCGAAGCTCGCCGGAAAAAATGCATTGGAGGAATCGTCATTGTCCAAGGTGAAGTTGCCCGCGGCGGCGACGAAAATGATTCCCGCTTGCCGCAAGCTGTCGATCGCATCGCGCAAAGCGCTTGAGCTGAATGCGCTGGAAGTTGCGCCGCCCCAACTGGCGTTCACAATCTTCGCTCCATGGATTCGCGAGTAATCAATGCACTCGATCGCGTCGGAAATGGAGCCTTGCAGTTGAGGATCGAGAAATTTGCAGATCATCATGCGTGCCTTCCACGCCGTGCCGACCATCCCCACGCCGTTATCGCCCACCGCACCGAGGATTCCCGCGACGTGACTGCCGTGGCCGAACTCGTCCGTGACATCGCCGCTGCCAGCGATGGCGTTGATGCCGTGAACGTCGTCAATGTAGCCGTCGGCGTCGTCATCGATTCCATTGCCAGGAATTTCGCCGGGATTGGTCCAGAGATTTGCCGCGAGGTCTTCGTGGGTGACGCGCGCGCCGGAATCAATCACCGAAACCAGAATGGAACTCGCGTCGTAGGCGAGGTCCCAGGCTTCAGCTGCATCAATGTCGCAATCCACTGTGCCCCCGAGCTGGCCCCAATTGTAGAGCGCCCATTGTGAACCGTCGAAATACCATGTCTCATTCGGCGTGCGCGCAGCGTAAACGAGGTAATCCGGCTCGGCGTATTCCACGAGTCCGCTGTTGCGATACGTTTGCAATGCCTGGGCAACGGATCGCCCGGCGGGAAGTTGCACGACCTGGAGATTTCCAATCGCGGAATAGCGGCGGCGGATGGAATCGCGGTTGGCGCGCC